>JBHGWS010000108.1:0-6488 GCA_041936745.1 Candidatus Darwinibacter acetoxidans | reverse complement strand
CCTCCAGTGGAACAACGCCGGTGCCCAAAGCTAATTTTATCTTTCTCCCGTACCTAAAGGTAATGTTAAGGAACTAACAATCGTTACCAGTCTAACTAACGATTGTTAGTTTGTCAATGCCTTTTACGGCCACATGTAGTTGTTCTGTGATAATGTCATGTTAGGTCTGTTCTGATAAAATGTCAGTTATGAGAGAGGAGACATTTAACTTGACTCAACAGGAAATGAAAAAACTGAGAGTCATAGACCAGACCATTGCCATGAACATTACCGTCAAGGAAGCTGCAGGATTACTAGACCTCAGTGAACGCCAGGTTTTTAGGCTCAAGAAAGGGGTAAAAAAACACGGGGCCGCGTTCATCATTCACAAAAATAGAGGCCGTAAACCCGCTCACGCTATTCGGGACGAAACCAAAAACCAAATTATCGCATTGAAGAAGGAGAAAAAATACGCAGAAGCAAATTTCACCCACTTCAAAGAACTACTCGAGGAATTTGAAAATATTAACGTTAGCGTTCCTACCATTCATCGGGCTCTAACCGAAGCCGGAATTGTGAGTCCCAAAAAGAAAAGGAAACCCAAAAGCCATCATCGACGGAAAAGGAAGCCCCAAGAGGGCATGATGCTCCAGCTCGATGCCTCCCCGTTCAAATGGTTCGGCGACACTGACACATCTCTACACGGCTACATAGACGACGCAACAAGCAAAATATGCGGCCTCCGTTTTGAGGAAACCGAGTGTCTTAAGGGCTACTTTGGGCTCACCGGGCAAACGGTTCGTCGCCACGGGATTCCCGTTTGCATCTACACTGATTGCCATACAATTTTCCGCTCGCCTAAGACAGGCAAACTTTCTATCGAGCAGCAGTTGAAAGGCGAACAGGTAAACAAAACGCAATTCGGAAAAGCAATGGAGGAACTTGGCGTTACCGTCAAGTTCGCTAAATCCCCACAAGCAAAGGGCCGCATAGAAAGACTTTGGGAAACCTTGCAAAGTAGATTGCCTGTGGAACTAGCCCTAAGGGGAATCACCACAATTGAACAGGCCAATGCCTTTTTGCCCGAATACATCGATAAATTAAATGAACTATTTGCCGTTGAACCAGAGGAACCGGAAAGTGCCTTCCGGCCTCTCGATAGTGATGTAGACCTTACAACAATTCTCTGTATCAAAGAACAGCGTACAGTTTCCGATGGCAAAGGCTTTTCCTATTGCGGCCAATACTACCAGCTTATGCAAGACGGTAAACACGTTTCTTTGCCCCGCAGAGCCAGGATAACGGTCCTAGACAGCCACGAAAATGAGTTGCGGGCTAAATACGAGGATAAGATCTACGAAACGGTTCTTTTGCCTGAAAGACCCAAAGCCGTTAAAGAAACAAAAAAGCCGGCTAAAGATAAAGCCCCGGTTCGCCCCAGTGAGGATCATCCTTGGAAAGCACCTAAACAAAAAAGACCCAAGCTCTTTTACGATGAATCAGACAGAGAAATCTTAGAAGCCCTGTTCGATTCGTCACGAGCCTGGGGTGGCAAAGCCATTAAGATTATCGTACCCTTTTAGCCGAGATTTATCAACAGAACTTTGCGGGGCTTATGCCCCGCCCATTTCACAAGGTGACATTTTAACGGAACAAAACAGGGTCTTTTTACTGACATTTTCACAGAACGTTGACAGTGTAACCAATCTTTCTTCCGCTTCATATCCTGTTATGAGCCGTGTTTTCACGGTATTGAATCGCGAAGGAGGATAAACTTTGGCTAAAGAAGATAAAACCACGGAACAAGAAAAGTCCGAAATAATCGAACTTGAGGCACCGGCAAGGCAGCAGCCCTGCGGCCCCAACACTACTCCCTACACAGTGCGGCCCGGCGATACGTTCTTCAGCATTGCCCGCCAGTTTGGGGTCAGCTTAGATGCTTTAATTGCCGCTAATCCGCAAATTAAGGATCCCAGCAGCATTCGGCCGGGACAAATTGTCTGCATACCTCAACCGCCGCCAACGGTGTGCCCGCCGGGGACTTTCCGTTATACGGTGGAGCCGGGTGATTCCATGTTTAGTATTGCCCGCAAATTTGGCGTCAGCTTAGATGCCCTGATTGCTGCCAATCCACAGATCCCTGATCCCGCCAGGCTCACACCGGGGCAGATCGTCTGTGTACCCAGAACAGAACCTGAACCGACTGAATGCCCGCGAGGCACATTTGCCTACAGGGTAAGGCCGGGAGATTCCATGTTTAGTATTGCCCGCCAATTCGGAGTCAGCTTAGATGCTTTAATCGCCGCTAACCCACAGATACCTGACCCGTCCAGGCTTAGGCCGGGACAGATCGTTTGTGTACCCGAAGAGGGACCGCCGCCCGGCGTCTGTCCCCGTGGGACATTCCCTTATACGGTAAAGCAGGGCGATTCCATGTGGAGCATCGCCCGCCAGTTTGGAGTCAGCCTCGACGCTTTAATCGCGGCAAACCCGCAGATACCTGATCCATCCAGAATTCAACCGGGACAGATCGTCTGTGTACCTGAAGAGGAACCGCCCCCCGGCGTCTGCCCCCGCGGAACTTTCCCGTACACTGTAAAGCCGGGGGATTCCATGTGGAGTATCGCCCGCCGGTTTGGGGTCAGCCTCGATGCTTTAATCGCGGCAAATCCGCAGATACCTGATCCATCCAGAATTCAACCGGGCCAGATCGTCTGTGTACCGACAACTATGCCGCCGCCCGGCGAATGCCCCCGAGGGACATTCCCTTACACGGTAAAGCAGGGCGATTCTATGTGGCTGATCGCGCAAAGATTCGGGGTTACTTTAAACGCGTTAATCGCTGCTAATCCCCAAATTACCAATCCCAGCCAAATCAAGCCGGGCCAGATCGTCTGCGTGCCGACGACAACGCCACCTCCCACAGGCTGTCCGCCGGGAACTTTCCGGTATACTGTACAGCCCGGGGATTCTATGTGGTCTATCGCCCGAAAATTCGGAGTTTCTTTAAACGCTTTGATTGCCGCTAATCCCCAAATTACTAATCCCAGCCAAATTAGGCCGGGCCAAATTGTCTGTGTTCCGAACCGTTAATTGATTGATTGAAGCCTGCACCTCCTGGTCATACTAAGGGCTAGGAGGTGCTTGTTTTATGATCAAAGCCGAAGTTTCTTTATACCCGGTGGCGCCGGAAGAAATGAGCGGGATTAAGGGGCTTTCAACCCATTTTTTATCGGAACACGGCTTGGACTACGATTCCTATTACGCCGGCACTTCGCTCAATACAACCATTATGGGTAGCCCCGATCATGTATGGAGCGCTTTAAGGCAGCTCTTTCAAGAAAATCAAGAGAACGGCTGCGATGTGGTCATGGTGACAACCCTCACTGACTTGGAGTGAGCAGCTAAGTTCAAAACAACTTTATATTGACCAAAGGCCTAACCTGTGATACCTTAAGGCTGGGTAGTTGGTGATTGGGAGGATTAACACATGAGAAGAATATTTTTAGTGTACGCCCTAGTTCTTGTCCTTTTATCCCCCGCCTTTTCCTTTGCCGCAGGCTGGCGGGATGGGACTTATGAAGGGTGGTCCGATGCAGGCCCTCGCAGCATCCAATACGCCAAGGTCTTTATTCAAGACGGCGAGATCGCCGGTGTAATCCTAAGAGAATACACGGACCGCTTGGTGGAAAAAGATTGGACATGCTATGATTATCCCCCCTTTGGCGAGGCCGCACGCACTCTGGGCACAAAGTTTGTCGAAGCCCAGCTGGCCGAAATCGATGCTTATACTGGGGCCACCGGCAGCTCAACGGGCTGGATGCAGGCCGTGGAAAGGGCCTTGAAAAAAGCAGGCGATGCCAAGAAAGAAAAACAGTATTTCGATGGTACCTTCTTGGGCCGTTCCGAGGTTGCGGACCGCGGTTATTATGAAGTAGTTTGGGTGACTGTGGAAAACGACAAAATTACCGGCCTGCAGGTGCAGAGAGTACTGGCAGATCTATCGGTTTTGGATCCGGATACTTATGAAGGCTTTCCTTTAGAAATGGCGAGGCAGGCTTATGCACAAGAGCTGATCGGCCGGGACAACGCCGATGTAGATGCCATTTCCGGCGCCACCGGTTTAACGAACATGTTGAATATTGCAGTACGGGACGCTCTTGACAGAGCTTCAACCAAATAAAAATAAAAGGCCAACTTACCCGAAGTGCAGCTTCCCCGCTGCACTTTTTTTAAAAATATTGAAATTGCCCTTGACGCGGTTATTCAAGTCTGTTAGACTATATTTAGTGTTAGTGATTGTCCTCACTAGCATTAATATTCTCAGGTGTTAATTTGTCACCAACCAAGCCCATATAGGAAAAGCACCCGGCCTGATGCCGGGTGCTTTTCCTTGTTTTCAGATTCCCATAATATTAAAGCCTGTATCCACGTAAATTATCTCACCTGTAATTCCCGCGGCCAAATCACTTGCCAAAAAGGCCGCCGTATCCCCCACTTCTTTAGGCTTAACATTGCGCCTTAAGGGGGCCCTTTCTTCGTGCAGATCCAAGATGTCGACAAAGCCCGCAACACCCCGTGCCGCCAGCGTACTGACAGGCCCGGCTGAAATGGCATTTACCCTAATCCCCCGCGGCCCTAAATCGGAAGCAAGGTAACGCACGCTTGCTTCCAAAGCGGCCTTCGCCACGCCCATGACATTGTAATTAGGAATAACTTTCTGGGATCCGAAATAGGTCAGTGTTGTGATAGCGGCCCCTGCATTTAAAATTGGCGCTAAACTTCGGGCCAAAGCGGCCAATGAATACACGCTGACCTCCATGGCGGTCAAAAAGCCTTCCCGTTCCGTCAGGAGATAGGGATTTTGCAGTGCCTGGCGCGGAGCAAAAGCCAAAGAGTGGACAAAACCGTCTAACGTGCCCGCCCGCTCTTGGATAGAGCGGCGGGCCGCCTCAATCTGGTCAGGAAATGTAACATCGCAAGAAACTAAGCACAAAGGCTTGGGGCTCAGTTCTTGCGATAATTTTTCTACATTTTTCTTCGTACGCTCATTTTGGTAACCTAAAATCAATTCAGCACCGAGGGCTGCCATACTCTCTGCGATTGCCCAAGCGATGCTTCGTTTGTTAGCTATGTTAAAAACGGCAATCCGTTTTCCCTGCAGCAACAATAACACCTCTTTTTTAATTAGTTACTTAGGTATTATGCACAGTTTGCCGCATTCCTGCAGACCACACTGCCCGTCTGCTCCTAAACTGCAGTTTTCGTATTTCTTAAAGCTGTAATTTTTCGTTAATCCGGAAAACCAGTCTTAACAAGCTGTCAGTCAAATGGATGTGTTCCATGACTACGTGCTCCGGCACATTTAAGTTAGCGGGGGCGAAATTCCAAATATTTTCTACGCCGTTTTCTACCAACAGATCGCAGACCTCTTGGCTCGCCTCTTTCGGCGTGGCGATAATGCCGATATCCGTCCGGTTGCTCCTTAGGTAATCGGCGAGTTCGGAAAAGGGTTTAATTACGCAGCCTGCGTGGAGGTTGCCGATTAATAAAGGATCGACATCGAAAATTGCCTGGATTTCAAACCCCTTCCCCCGAAAAAAATCGTAACTGCCAATAGCCTTCCCCAGGTTCCCCGCGCCGATTAAAACCATGGAATAGGATCGATCTAAGCCCAGTATATTTTTAACTTGTTTTAATAATTCACTTACATTATAGCCGTAACCTTGTTGGCCGAAAGAGCCGAAATAGCTTAAATCGGAACGAATTTGAGCCGCGGTCAGCTCCAGGGCTTCACCCAACTGGGCGGAAGAAAGCCGTTCTGCTCCTTGTGCCTCCAGTTCCAGCAAATGCCTGTAATACAAAGGCAGCCGGGAAACAACCCCCTTAGGGATCAGTTCTCCCTTTCTTCTTCCTTTTAAAGACATTCTCATCCCCCTTGAACTCAAAGTTTATCGTTATTTCATTCGACAAACATTCTCTGTCTCCTTGTAGTGAGCATAAAAAATTAACAAACTTTCCACCCCGCCGCCGGAGGTTTTCAGCCTCACTTGGAATAATTGCTCTTTTATGTAATAATGGCATATAAGGAAGGATGAGATGATGCTAAAGAGTCTGACACGCGGAATCTGGACCCGGCCGACAGATAAAACCGCAGTCTATTTAGAAATTGATCCCGGAAAGCGCTGGGGCGTCAGGGTTACTCTTATGGAATACGACGCCAAAGTGGAAGCAGTCGACGGCCCCCGCGGCGTTTGGTATAAAGCACCGCAGCGTTATTCGACCACTGTAACCCCCCCTAATTTCTGGCAGCGCCTCCAGGGCATAACACTGGAGAAGAAAATTTTGGCGGCGGTGGAAGAAAAACGACAGGTAGCCGCTGAAGAGAACGCCCGCCTGCAGGGGCGGTTTTCAGATGCCGTGCCACTGCAGGAAAACCCGGGCGATTAGAGAATTATCATCTTGGGCGATATGACCGGGAGGCTGTTGATTAAAAAGGTTCGAGTCTG
>JBHGWS010000107.1:0-57587 GCA_041936745.1 Candidatus Darwinibacter acetoxidans | reverse complement strand
AGCTGAAGTAAACTTCAGCACAAATTTCTGGCTAATTTGACACTAGCTTGAAGTTTGATTGCTCAAACTTCCTAACGATTAGAATCAACCGTTAACTCACACAAACTTTTGGCTGTTCTGTTGTTTAGTTTTCAAGGTTCTGGCTGCCCCTCTCCGAGGAGCATATACATGATAGCATGCCGGGAGTTGTTTGTCAACTGAAAGTGCGTTGACTAGTAGTTTTGAGCAGCTACTCTCCCAAGCTATTTTCACCCTCTGTCGGGCGGCAAGTTGTATACTATCACGAGTGGGCGGCAGCTGTCAACACCAAAAAGCAATTTATTTTTTATTTTCAAGGAAAACTGCTCTGCCTCGTGGAATTCAGAAATCAAAGGAGATGTTTTTTTATGTGTGGACGATTTACACTGCATTCGCCTGCAGATTTACTGGCGAGCCGATTTAAAATCGATGAGCTCCCCTTAGAGTATGCCCCCAGCTACAATATTGCGCCGACGCAGCCTGTACTTACTATTATACCCGCAAATGGCACCGGGAAACCACAGTTAATGCGCTGGGGTTTAATACCGGCGTGGAGCAAAAAGGGCAAATCAGGTTTCACTTTAATCAACGCCAGGATTGAGACCCTGACAGAAAAAGCATCTTTTCGGAATTTGGTTAACAGGCGGCGTTGTTTAATCCTCGCCGATGGCTTTTTCGAGTGGAAACAAGAAGGAAAAACC
This sequence comes from Candidatus Darwinibacter acetoxidans, assembly GCA_041936745.1. Classification (GTDB taxonomy): domain Bacteria; phylum Bacillota; class Limnochordia; order Darwinibacteriales; family Darwinibacteriaceae; genus Darwinibacter; species Darwinibacter acetoxidans_A. The sequence goes on along the minus strand of JBHGWS010000107.1, from coordinate 56,868 downwards.
AAAACCCCCTATTATATTACCCGGGAAAAGGGCGGGCCTTTCGCCTTCGCGGGCTTATGGGACCAATGGCGCAATGAGGAAAACAAAGTTGTGACAAGCTGCACTCTAATCACGAAAGATGCAGATGAGGCCATTCGCCCCATTCACAACCGCATGCCCGTCATACTTTCAGCCGCGGCGGAGGATTTATGGCTCGGCCCCCGGCCTTACAATACAATTAAGCAACACTTGCTGGCGGCTGACACAATACCTCTGTCCTTTTACAGCGTCAGTACTTTTGTCAATTCGCCCAAAAACAATTCACCCCGATGCATTGAGCCCGCGGCTTCACAATAAAAGGCGCAGAGCCACTAACAATAATACGCCGGGCACGCCTAACAACCCCACCAGTAAGGCGGTAATGGGGTTGACTCCCAGGGAAAAGTGCCAGAAACTGCCTATAAGATTAACTAATAATAAAACGCCGCCGCCGATCACTGCGTTGACTATGAGATTGAAAATTACGCGCAGGGGGATTAATAACAGTTTGCCTAAGGCATACAGAAAGAAAACGCCGGCTGCATAACTTACGATAACCAAAAGATCCACAGGGCCCCACCTCACTTAGGTTCGTCCTAATCACATCTTATGGCGGGCCTCCTTGGATTATGACCCAAGCCCCTAATCTAATTTCTTAATTTGCTGGAGCCAGTACATGTACTTGCGCTCAGCCGCCTGCACAGAAAGAATCGCGTGGTCAACCAGCTCCGGTTCCGTCGCCGAATTAAAATAACTCTGCGCATTCAGCCACTCTTCCCGGGCCCGGCAGACAATCTCGGTAAGCTCTTCCCGGCTTTCCTGGCCGGCTTGGGATGGCAGTTCTTTTTCCCCGTCATCGAATAAGCCATAAGTCAAATTCCGCCAAAACCCATTTATCGCTTTGGACAAAAAAACCACCTCATCTCCACAGTAATACCTATTTCCAGTATTACTCGCAGACGGGTGGTTTATTCTTCTAATCTACAACTCCCGGCGCCCTTCCAAAGCTTTGGATAAAGTAACTTCATCCACATATTCCAAATCACTGCCCACGGGCATGCCATGGGCCATCCTGGTCACTTTAACCCCGATAGGCTTTAAATGCCTGGCCAAAAACATAGCCGTAGCTTCCCCTTCCACATTGGGATCGGTCGCTAAAACGACTTCTTTCACGTCAGGCCCCACCCTGGCGATCAGCTCTTTCACCTTCAGCTGATCGGGACCGATGCCGTCCAGCGGTGAGATGGCACCGTGGAGTACGTGGTAAACACCGTTGAAGCTCCTTGTTTTTTCCATGGCGATTACATCGCGCGGCTGCTCAACAACGCAGATGAAGGTCTGATCCCTTTTCGGATCAGAACAGATCGGACAGGGATCTTGTTCCGTTAAATGAAAACAACGGGAACAATGCTTCGTCCGCTTTTTTGCTTCAATCATTGCTTGGGCGAAGCGGTCTATCTGGGCAGGAGACTGATCGATCAGGAAAAAAGCCAACCGCTGTGCGGTTTTAGGGCCCACTCCGGGAAGCCTGATCAGCTCTTCGATAAGGCGGGCCATGGGCTTGGGATAGCGTGACATTTTAAAACAATCCCGGGGGCATTCCCGGCAGATTTAAGCCGCCGGTGACTTTTTCGATTTCTGAACCGGATAATTCCTTTGCTTTACGCAGGCCGTCATTGACTGCCGCTAAAACAAGGTCCTCCAGCATCTCCACATCTTCCGGATCCACTGCATCGGGCTCTATTTTAACCGATTGCACCTCTTGGTGCCCGTTGACCACTACAGTCACAACGCCGCCTCCCGCGGTCCCTTCCACCGTTTTCTCTTCCAGTTCTTCCTGCACCCTCGCCAGATCGGCCTGCATCTTCTGCACCTGCCGCATCATCTTTTGCATGTTCATGCCCATAAAGAACACTCCTTATTAATTACTTAAGATTCCTTGCGCCCCGTGAAGACTTCTCCGCCGAAGATTTCTTTGCTGGCAGCAATGAAATCCTCTTCCTCAGGCTTTAAACCATCTTCCCCGCTTTCCTGCGGTTCAACTTCTTTTTTCTTCTTCTCTGCCGCTTCATCTCCGCTCCCCGCCCGGAAGGCAGCTTCCTCCGGCTCTTTGGGGCTTTCGTCCAGGAAAGTGCAGCTGATGCCGAGGTTCGTGCCGGCAAACTTTGCCAACAGCCGCTCCGCCGGCAGGCGGTGGTTTTCCTGCTCAATGCTGGCCTTATGAAAACCCCTGTCGCGAGGAAAGGCTACTATTAAAGCATTATCGGCTACACCGGTGGGCGTGCCCTCCCTTAAGAAGGCTTCGCACTGCATCAAACGATTGGCGCGCAGAGTCTGCAGATACCCTTCCCAGTTTTCTAAAATGAAAGAAGACAATTCTTCATCGTTTTTGCCGGGCCGCGGCGGCGAAGGTGTCTCTTCCTTCGCTGCGGCCATTTCGGCCCTGCCTCGCTGTGCCTTTAATTTCGCCAATTCTTTTTCCAAAACGAGTATTTTGCTTTCCAATTCAGAGACAAAGGCATTGTCCGCGGCATCCCCGCCGACGGTAATTTTTAAAACAGCTACTTCTAAAGGGATCCTGGGATCTACGGCAAATCTCATTTCCTTCAGTGCCTCGGCAAAAACTTCTATTGCCCTAAACTCCGCGGCTAAATCCGCATCCTGCGCCGCCTCTACCACCCGAGCGCGCAGCTCGTGCAGGACCGCGCGGACAAACTGCGAGATATCTTTCCCTTCGTTATACAGTGCGTCGATTAATTTCAAGCAGGCAACCTTTTCCCGCCCTAAAAGATCAGTTATAAATGCCAAAACTTGTTCGCGGGGGGCAACACCCAAGACTTCCGCCACCGCTGCCGCTTCAATTTTGGAGGCATAGGCGGCGCATTTTTCCAAAATCCCTAAAGCGTCCCGCATACCGCCCTCCGCGTGCTTGGCGATAAGTTCAAGAGCCTCTTCTTCGGCCTTGAAACCCTCCGCCCGGACAACTGTCTGGAGGCGGGCAACTATATCTGCTTCAGTAAATCTCTGAAAATCGTAGCGCTGCACCCGGGATAAAATAGTCGGCGGTAATCTGTGGGGATCAGTCGTAGCGAAGATAAAGACAACATGCGCCGGCGGCTCTTCCAAAGTCTTCAAAAGAGCGTTGAAAGCCTCCGGTGTCAGCATATGAACCTCGTCGATTATATAGACCTTGTAACGGGCGTTAACCGGGGTGAACTGCACTTGGCTGCGCAGCTCCCTCACATCGTCAATGCCCCTGTTGGAGGCGCCGTCAATTTCCACTACATTCAAAGAGGTGCCCTCCAAGACGGCTCGGCATTCAAAGCAGTCACCGCAGGGATCAGCCGTGGGCCCCGCTTTGCAGTTAAGCCCTTTGGCCAAAAGCCGGGCTACCGTAGTTTTACCTGTGCCCCGCGGCCCGGCAAAAAGATACGCATGGGAAATACGGCCCGCCTTTAAACTGTTGACTAAAGTTTGGACTATGCGCGGCTGTCCCACGACATCTTCGAATTTTTGCGGCCGCCATTTGCGGTAAAGTGCTATGTAAGCCAAAGCGTCCTCCCCCAAAGTTTCTAAGTCGTGTTTTCTTTCTTGATCGGAAAGTCAAAACCCTTTCAAAACAAATAAAAAAGTCGTGCACCTATCGTCGAATGTGGTCTTCCAGACGATATTTAGGTAGTTAGCTCGGATCAGGCACCCTTGCGGCACATAGGGGTTTCCACTTACCGCTGCTTCCTTCCGGACCTGACGGGATTCATGGATTCCTATTGCGCAAGACCCAATCGTCAACACCACTTATCTAAACCGGACTCTACAAGACCAATCCTCAGATAGGAATTCGACCCCGCTATAGCGGATTGCGGGTACAGGGCACCGCTACCGCCCCGTCTAGCACGACACTGTCATTATAACTCAAGTTTTCAAAAGATGCAACAGGCGAAGTACAAGATCACGGCTTGTACTGGGGCTCTTCTTTGCCGACAAAGCCCAGCCTGCCCCGGAGTTTTGGGATAATATCTTCCACTTGTTGGGCCATGCGGTTATACATTTCCTGCACCGAGGCAACATCAGTGTCTAAAGCACACGTTTTTAACTGCCCCGCTAAAAGTTGGGCACCGGCAATTGTTTCTTCAATTTTTGTTTTAGTGGTCACTCCTAACCCTCCTTACCGCTAGAATGCCCCGCGGCAGGGAAAGCATGCATAAAAGAAGGCGCCAAGGCGCCTTCATTTTGATGTCTGGCGGAGAGAGAGGGATTCGAACCCTCGAGGGGCTCATCACCCCTACACGATTTCCAGTCGTGCCTGTTCAGCCGGACTCCAGCATCTCTCCTCGTTTTAATTTTATCTGGCGGAGAGGGTGGGATTTGAACCCACGGGGCGTCTGCACGCCCAACGGTTTTCGAGACCGCCACATTCGGCCACTCTGTCACCTCTCCAGTCAGCGCAGTTGTTTAAAAAAGTCCCGCAAAAGTTTTGCACACTCCTCTTGACAAACCCCGGCAACAACATCAACTCGGTGGTTGAGGCGTTCATCCTGCACCAGGTTCAGCAAAGATGATACTGCCCCGGCTTTAGGATCAAATGCGCCGAAAACCAGAGTTTTAAGGCGTGCGTTAACGATGGCCCCGGCACACATGGGGCATGGCTCTAAAGTAACATATAAGCTGGCGGCGGTCAAGCGCCAACCGCCTAAATACTTGGCGGCTGCGCGGATGGCAATAATTTCGGCGTGGGCTGTGGGATCCTTTAATTCTTCCCTGCGGTTGCGGCCCCGCCCAATTATTTCGCCCCCTAAAACAACAACTGCCCCGATCGGGACTTCTCCCGCGGCCAAAGCCTCTTTTGCTTGCAAAACTGCTTCCCGCATATATTTTTCGTGCACGGCCCATCTCCTCGCCGCTTTTAAATATACCATACAACAGAGCCTCTGACAAGTATATTTAAGCCCCGCCGTTGGGCGGGGCTTTCTATCTAGCTTGGGGAGCTCACCTTAAAGCCCCCTTCCTGGTCACGCAGGCTCTGTTCGGCGGCGGCGATCATTTGGCGCACCATCTGCCCGCCTACCGCACCGCATTCCCGCGAGGAAATGTTCCCCCAATAACCAGACTTGTACTCCGGATTAATACCAAGCTCGGAGGCAACTTCGTATTTGAATTTATCCATGGCCTGGGTCGCTTCGGGCACCAGAATTCGATTCCTGCTTCTTCTCCGTCTTCGGGCCAACATTTCACCTCCCCCCGCTAGTATTCCCCGTTCAGCTCGATCAACCCATGGAAAAACCAGTAGGGGATGCCTTGGCATCCCCTACCAACTAACTATTCATTTATTGTTGACTTGGCTCCTGTGGGAAGTTTCCTCTGAAGCCGGTAGTTCCTTGACCCTGGTCTAACAGAGAACGCTGGGCAGCGGCGACCATACGCCTAACCATATGTCCACCTACCGCACCACACTCACGAGAAGGAATGTTGCCCCAATAACCGCTTTTGTACTCAGGATTAATTCCTAACTCATTAGCCACTTCGTATTTGAATTGGTTCATCGCCTGAAACGCCTCTGGAATAACTTTAACATTCTTACTGGATGATCCTAGTGCCATAGATTTCACCCCCCCTCGTCTCCTGGCAAGTTTAATGTGCCCGCTCCGGGTTGAACTTACACAGGTAGACTGCTGGGGATTTTGGAAAAAAGAAAACCAGCCGTGATTTCAGCTGGTTTTAATATCAATTATAAAGTAATTGCTTCCGTCGGGCAAGATTCCGCGGCTTCCTCGCAGCAGCCCGCATCTTCGCATTGGTCGGCGCCAATAACGTGTGCTAAGCCGTCATCCCCCATTTCAAAGACTTCGGGGCAAATTTCTTCACACAAACCGCAGCCAATACATAGATCTGGATCCACTTTTGGATTCATTTCGCTTCCTCCTCGGAAATTTATAGTTCTTCAAAAAGATCCTTGCCTACACCGCATTCCGGGCAGACCCAATCAGCGGGCAAATCGGCGAAATCGGACCCGGGATCAACATCCTGAGTGGGATCGCCGAGATCCGGATCGTAGACATAACCACATACCGTGCACTCCCATTTAGCCATACACTCACCTCTTTTGAATTTTCTTTACTGGAGTATTCTCCCTAAAACAAAAAAGTCCTAGTATTTTTTTCACATAAGTTCCCTTATATTTGAGGGAACCGATATCCCATAAGCTTTGTACATGGCTTCGATTACATCTGAGGTGAGATCCACCCCGCCATAAACCACCGAATTTTCCCAAAGGACAATAGAAACGCGGGCTTCTTTGGCTACTTCTTCAATAATTTCGAGGATAAAGCCTATTAAAAACGCCCGTACTTCCTGCTCCAGCATCTGGAATTTTTCTTCGTACTGTGCCCCCAGCCGCTCAACTTCCTCCGGCTCCAGATCTTCCGCTTCTTTTTGGATCTCCGCGTGCAGTAATTCTGCCGCATCCTGCAGTTCTTTGTTCTTTAAATCGTATTCGGGGTGAGCGTAAAATAATAACTCAAAATCCACAAAGCCAATCCCATTGGCGCCTGCTGCAGCCGGTAAAAGAAAACAGACAGTAAGTAAAAGCATAAATCCCACAAATATTTTCCTCAAGCTGGACACTCCTTTGATATTCACTGACATAGATCATTCCACCCCCGACATATATTTCCTGCCCAGCTTTCCTTTTTAGGGGGTGTTTTCAACTAAATCAGCAATGGTAAACCTCTGCAGAACGGTTAAAAAGGCTGTTTGAGCTTCCCGCCATACCGGCTGCAGGGGGCATTCGCCCTCCTTGGAACAGACTACTTTATCGGAAAGGCACCTCGCAACGGCAATTTCTCCCTCAATCAATTCGATAACATCTTTCACTGCAATCGTCGCCGGGTCCGCTTCCAAGCGGACACCGCCGCCGGGCCCGCGCAGCCCCGCAACCCAACCATGGGAACCTAACAGGGCAATAATCTGCGGTAAAAAGTTTTTCGGGATGTCCTGCTTCTCAGCAATTGTCTTTGAAGAAACATATTTGCCGGGATGCTTCGCTAATTCAATTAAAGCACTGATTGCATATTCCGTTTTTCTAGTAACTTCCAGCTGCCTCACCTCGCTTGTGTGCCGCGCTTTCCCTACTGAAATTATACTTAGCCTGGTGAAAGCTGTCAAGAATTTCACATCTTTCACCCTTTTACTTGGAACTTAAGGCTGATTTTTGTTACAATATGGTTAACCTAAGAATTGGAGGTCGGCAAATGGAGCGTATTGGCATTATAGATATTGGTTCCAACTCAATCAGATTGTTGATTATCGATATTAAAGAAAATAAAGCGCATCACCAGATTGAAAATCTAAAAGAAACCGTCCGCCTGGGCAGTGAAGTGCATACCGATGGCACCATCAAAGAGGAAACGGTTGCTTATGCCCTGGACATTATCTCCCTGTTTGTCAAATTATGCAAATCAAGAAAGGTCAACCATATTATCGCCGTGGCCACTGCCGCCATCAGAAACGCCCCTAACCGCAGCAGCATCATTCAAAGGATCCGCCGGGAAACCGGGCTGAAAGTTAGGGTGCTGACAGGTGAAGAAGAGGCTTTTTTGGGCTACGTGGGCTTGGTAAACACCAACTGGCGGCAGGATGGCGTCATGTGCGATTTAGGCGGCGGCTCTTTAAAACTGGTCCGCTTTGAAAAACGCCTGAATCTCCAGTCCCACGTTTTCGACTTCGGTGCAGTCTCTTTAATGGAGCGCTTTAACCTGGGGGATCTCCCCGCACCGGCCGATCTTGCGGCTTTGGAGGATTTTTTGGCAGAAAATTTCGCCAAAGTCTCCTGGTTGAATGATGAAAAGGCAATTGTCGGCGTGGGCGGCACTTTCCGCTCTCTGGCCAGAGTCTACAGGGAGCATGCAAATTATTTGCCCGACATTACCGACGGCATTGTAATCCCCGCAGAAGAAGTGGGCAAAATCTACGAGATGCTGCAGGGCATGAGCCTGCAAGAACGGCGCAGCGTCCCCGGTTTGGAAAAAGCACGGGCCGATATCAGCGTGGCCGGCGTTGCCTTGATCCACAAACTTTTAGAAATTACGGGCAGCAGCGAGCTTACCGTTGCTACCAGCAGTATCAGAGACGGACTTTTCTTTAAACATATCTATCCCAGGGACCCCATAGTTTTCAATGTGCTCACTCATCATACCAAAAACCTCATCGATTACCATGACTTAGATGAAAATCATCTGAGAAAAGTGTCCAACCTGGCGGTAACGCTCTTTGATCAGCTGCAGGAACTGCACAAACTGGGAAGTTTCGAGAGGCGCCTTCTCTTGATCGCAGGCCTTTTACACGAATTGGGCGTGGTTATCAGCGTGGAGAGTTTGGAAAAACACACCATGTACACGATCATTAACTCACCCCTGCGCGGCCTGACACACAGGGAAAGAGTCTTAATAGCCTTTCTGGCGGCCTCGCACGAACAGCTGTTTTTAGCGGGGCTTGAAAAACACATCAGCCAAGGCTCGCTCCGGGCGGGTGATGCGGAAATCATCAAAAAGCTGGCACCGCTTTTACAGATTGCCCACAGCCTCGATCGCTCCCGCGACGGCATGGTGACCCACGTGCAGAGCAGGCTCACGCCGGAGATTTGTGAGATTTATGTCTTAGGCGCGGCGAAAGCTGACTTAGAAACGAAAGACGCAGCCCGCCGAGCCGCTGCATTTTTTAAGGAATACGGCACCAAATTAACCATTACCCAAGGCTGACTGGGAAAAATCGCAGCCTGCCAGTAAAGTTTCCACAATCCGGCTCAGGCCTTGGCAGTCTTCTTCATCGAATCTGTCTAAAATAGGGCTGTCAACATCCAGGACTCCCAGTAATGTGCCGTTTTTTATAAGCGGTATAACTAATTCCGAGCGGGAAGCGGGGTCACAGGTAATGTGGCCGGGAAACTTTGCCACATCAGCTACGATTGTTGCTGTCCTTTTTTCGGCGGTGGTGCCGCAGACTCCCTGACCAATGGCAATGCGCACACAGGCTGGTTTGCCCTGGAAGGGGCCTAACACCAATTCGCCGTCCCGATAAAGATAAAAGCCGACCCAATTAATGTCTGCCAGCTCGGCAAAGAGCAGTGCAGAGGTGTTGGCTAAATTAGCCAGCCAATTTGCCTCGCCCGCCAAAAGAGCCGCCAACTGCTTATTCAAAAGTGCATAATCCATTTTTTCTGCCGCCCTCCTCTGCCCCCTATTATACTCTAAGGCAGGGATAAGCGCCAGCATATGCCGGCGCTTTTTTAATGAACGGCCATCGCATTCATCACATCGTGTTTAATTTTACGCAGCGTCGTTGAAGGCTGGTACATCAGATTGTAATACTCGGTCAGCATGCGCTTGGCCGAGAAACGGTGTGCCGCCATGGAAATGCTGGCCCGCATCATTTCCTGCCAGCGCTTGCGGTCTTCGTAGTAAGTGGGGATGACATCGCCCAACAGCACTTCATAGAGGGAGACAGCATCGACCATTGTCTGTTCCGGCCCCTCATAGCCGCCGCCAAACTGCCAGCCCGTCACACCCTGGAGGCAGCCCTCGGGCCACCAGCCATCGAGCACACTTAAGTTTAAGACGCCGTTGAGTGCAGCTTTCATGCCGGAAGTTGCGGAAGCCTCCAAAGGCCGCTGAGGCGTATTCAACCACACATCGCAGCCGCTCGTTAAAATGCGGCCCAATTCCATGTTGTAGTTTTCCAAAAACACGATACTGTCGGGAAAGCGGTAAGACATCTCGGCGATATTAGCCACAATTTTCTTGCCCCAGTCGTCTTCCGGGTGCGCTTTACCTGAAAAGACCAGCTGAATAGTGCGGTCTTTTAATAACGGTTCAATTACGTGGGGCCTTTGGAAAATCAAGCCGCTCCGCTTATAAGCTACGGCCCGGCGGGCAAAACCGATAGTTAAGGCATCGAGATCAAACTTGACCCCCGTGCGCGTTTCGATCACTTCTAAAAGCTTTTTCTTCAGCTGAAGGTGTGTTTTCCACAAATTGCCCTGCACTTCGTAAGTCTGCTTCATTTGCGAACTCTGCCAGGTGCCCACATGGACCCCGTTGGTAATGCTGATGATCGGGGCGGTACCGGGGTTGCCCCGCCACATGGAGCGGGCGGTCATACCGTGCAGCTTTGAGACCCCATTGGCAATGGTACTTAAACGCAGCCCCGCCACAGTCATGTTAAAAGGCGACCCGCCGATTTCCGCCACCTGGTCGTATTCCAAGCCGGCCCAGGCACCCATATAGCTGAGCAGCCCGTGGTCGTGCTCTTCATTGCCCGCCATCACGGGTGTATGAGTGGTAAAGACAATCTGCTGGCGTGTTTCTTCCCAAGCATGGTGAAAATCCCTGCCCTGGGACATTTTCTCCCGGATCAGTTCTAAGCCGGCGAAGACTGCATGCCCTTCGTTTAAGTGGAAAACGTCCGGTTCAAATCCTAAACGGCGGATTAAGCGGATGCCGCCGATGCCTAAGACCATTTCAGCAGCCACCCGCTCTTCGTCGCTCCCCGCGTAAAGCCGGCGGGTGATCCAACCGTGAGGCGTGCCGGGAATATCCGTATCTAATAAATATAAGGGGGCGTTGCCGAAAGCTTCGGTCCGCCAAACCTTGCAGACCACTTCTTCGCCCCGAATCCAAAGGCTCACGGTAAAGCCCGCATCTTCTAAATGCTCCCGATCATAAGTCTGCCGGCAGTGATGGGGATAGCCGTCCTGGTCCAAAAACTGGTCAGAATAACCTTCGTGCCACAAAATGCCGATGCCGATAAAGGGCATTTCCAAATCCTTTGCGGTTTTTAAAATATCTCCCGCTAGCACCCCTAAACCGCCGGAATAGATAGGGAAATTCTCATCCATACCGTATTCCATACAAAAGAAGGCAACTTTAGGTTGGGGAATTACCGTCATTGTTTATCTCTCCTTGTTTTCTGCATTTCCGGGGATTTTCCGCTGCTTTAAACCCCGCTCAAGCCAAAATCCTCCCGCTTTACACAGGATACCCCTAAATTGAAGTGAATATGAAAAAGAGAAAGATGCGGCGGCAGCAGGAAAAACCCAGCATCCCAGCAGGTGTTTTGCCCGCCGCCTGGAAAAACCTAAAAGGGGGTGGCAGGCACCCGGCGTGCCTTAGAGAGGAAAGATAAATGCGTAAAAAATTAACCCTCGTTTTGCTGGCCCTTCTTTTAGTAGTTTTACCGGCTGCCTCCCGGGAACTAATCGTACTGCATACCAACGATCTGCACGGCCAACCTTTAGGCCCGCTGGCCGCGGAAATCGATAAAATTAGGGCCCGTCACCGCCACGTTCTTTTAGTCGATGCCGGTGACCTGTTTTCCGGCACCCCCGTTTCTCAATTTTACCAAGGCCGCGCCGAAATAGAAGCGGTGCTGGCCTTAAATTACGATGCCCTGGCCGTGGGCAACCACGACTTCGATTATGGCAGGAAAATACTTGAAGAATCTTTTAGAAAAGGCCTGCCTTGGCTGGCCGCAAACATTTTTTTAAAAGACGGCACACACTTGATGCCGCCTTTTTTGCTGAAAAAAATTGCCGGCCGCCGCATTCTCCTCGTCGGCCTGACCACAACGAAAACTTCAACTGCCACTCTGGCCGAAAATGTGGCGGGGCTTGAATTTAAAAATCCGGCCCAAGCACTGGCGGCTGTTTTAGATGACCAACAAGGAAATTATGATCTCTGCTTAGTTATATCCCATTTGGGCCTGGCGGAAGATAAGCTTTTAGCGGCGAAATTCGGCGAAAAAATAACCGCCGTAATCGGCGGCCATTCCCATATCCCACTAAAAGAACCACTCATCATCAACGGCTGCCTGATAGCACAAGCGGGTGCCGACGCCAAATTTTTGGGTAAAATTACTATTCCCCTGCAGGCAGGTAAACCGGTGCTGAGCAAACTTTTGCCTCTGGCCGATGTGGCCCCCAAAGAAGATATCCAGGCAATTTACGACCGCTACGCCCAATCTTTGGAGAAAGAAATGGAAAATGTGCTGGGTTGGGCGGGGCGCGATTACACAAAAAAAGAAGTGGGCACTTTCATTGCCGAAGCCCTCGCCGAGTGGAGCGGTGCCGATGCGGTGCTCTATAACGGCGGCGGCATTCGAGGCGGCTTAAAAGCGGGCCCCGTCACCGCTGAAGATATTTTCTTAAGCGAACCTTTCGGCAACCGGCTGGTAGTAGGAGAAATTTCCGGGGAGCGCCTTGCTTTAATTGGGGAAATAAAAAGCCGCCGGCAACATGACTTTTTCCGGGGGCCCGCTTTCATCGATCCCGCTAAAACCTATTTGCTTGCCACAAGCGACTTTTTAGCCCAAGGCGGCTCTGCTTACGGCCTGGCCTTAAAGGACAAAGCCGGCGGTTCCGGTAAACTCGTGCGGGATATTTTAACAGACTACCTTTTAAAAAACGTCCTTAAGCAGGACCTGCCGCCAGCAGCTTCATATTAAAAGGGGTGCGGGCACCCCTTTTTTTAACAGAGATCGGACAAAAGGTAATAATGAACCAATTTCGCGGTATTGATAAGGGAGTCCACGTGGGTGCGCTCAAAAGCATGGGAAGCATCTATGCCCGGGCCCAAAAGGCCGTGGACGATATCGTGGCCCGCCCGCAAAGCACCGCTGGCATCAGAGCCGTAATAAGGGTAGATGTCCTGGCGGTAAGCAATACCGTTTTTTTCGGCTAAAGCGACTAAATGCTTTCTTAAGCGCAGATTATAAGGGCCGGAGGAGTCCTTGGCACAGATTGAAACACTGAACTCATCACTTGCCTGGCCATCGCCAATGGCACCCATATCCACCGCGATGTATTCCACGACTTCCGGCGGTATGTTGGAGTTGCCCCCGTAGCCGATTTCTTCGTAATTAGAAAACAGAAAGTGGGTGGTGTAAGGCAGAGTGATTTTGTGTTCCCGGATTTCCTGCAGCAGATAGAGCAAAATCGCCACGCCCGCTTTATCATCAAGGTGCCTGGATTTAATGAAGCCGCTGGGGAGCATCTGCAGGCGGGGATCAAAGGCCACAAAGTCCCCTACATTGATGCCCAATTCAAGCACCTCTTCTGCGTTCAAAACTTTTTCATCCAAACGCACTTCCATGTTTTTGTCGTCCCGTTCGCCTTTGCCTTCCTCCCGGTAAACATGGACGGAGGTCTCGTGCATTAAAATGGTGCCGCTGTAGGTTACCCCCGCTGAGGTGAAAATCTCGCAGTATTCCCCTTCCACGTGTTCCCAGAGGTAACCGCCGATCTTACTGAGGCTTAAGCGCCCGTCCTGCTTAATTTCCTTAACCATGGCGCCCAACGTGTCAACGTGGGCTGTGAGCAGGCGGTGCTTTTCATTGTTCTTTCCGGGGACGGTGGCGATAAAAGCCCCTTTTTGATTAAAGGTGCCGGTAATGCCAATCTCTTCTAAATAATCGGCAATGTGTTTTATAATTACGTCAGTGAAACCTGAGGGGCTGGGGATGGAAACCAACTCGTTGATTATCTGCAGTATTTCTTTACCGCTAAAAGTAACGGACAACACCTATCACTTCCTTTCAATACTCCTTTAATATTTCACATCCCTGGCCCAAATCCCTTTTTTTACTAGAGCAATTCGCCGTAGCGGCGCACATAGATGTTTTTAAACCACTGGGCCAAAGCCATGTATAAAACAACGGTTAAGGCAAGCCAAGCGAAATAAACGGGAGGAAGCGGTGCCAAACCGATAGCTGCCCCAACACCGGTAAACGGGATTATGGTCAAGAGGATGATCCCCGCGAAGGTTAACAAAAACACGGGAGCCGAAGCCCGGCTCTGCAAAAAGGGCACCTTGGGCGTGCGGATCATGTGGATGACTAAAGTCTGCGACCACATGGACTCCACAAACCAACCTGCTTGGAAAACGGCCACGAAATAGGCCTGCAGGGCCGGATCCGTTAATTCAGTGTACAATTTCCCCCCGACCAAAGAAGGAGCGATGATAAAATACATCAGGGCGAAAGTGGTCACGTCAAAAATCGAACTGGTGGGGCCGATCCAGAGCATGAAACTGGCAATGGAAGAGGCATCCCATTTTCTCGGCTCCCGTAAAAATTCTTCGTCCACATTATCCCAAGGGATGCTGATGCAGGAAATGTCATAGATTAAGTTCAAAAGGACTAAGTGGATGGCGGCCATGGGCAAAAATGGCAAAAAGGCGCTGGCGATTAAAACCGAGAAAACGTTACCGAAATTAGAACTGGCCGTCATCTTAATGTACTTGATCATATTCCCGTACGTTTTGCGGCCTTCGATAATCCCTTCCCCTAAAACCCTCAGATCCTTTTCCAAAAGAATTACATCGGCCGATTCTTTGGCAATGTCCACGGCGTTATTCACGGAAATGCCCACATCCGAGGCCCTCATAGCCGCGGCATCATTGATGCCGTCGCCTAAAAAACCCACCGAATGGCCGTTCTCCCTCAGGGAGGTTACCACGCGGGCTTTCTGCTGCGGGGAAAGCTTGGCAAACACGGTAGTTTCTTCCACGGCCCTGGACAATTCTTCATCATCCAGGTTATCCACGTCCGTTCCTAAAAGCAGGTTTTCCACCGGTAAGCCGACCTGATCGCAGATGGTTCGGCTGACCCGCTCATTGTCACCGGTTAAAACTTTGACTTCAACGCCATATTCTTGCAGGCCTTGAATGGCCTCTGCGGTCGTTTCTTTGGGAGGATCCAAAAAGGCTAAATAACCGATGAGAACCATTTCGTTTTCGTCCGCAACGGAAAACTCGCCGACGGGTGAAGGATTTGTCTTTTGCGCAACGGCAATGACCCGCATGCCTTGATCGTTGAGGCGGCCCACCGTGTTGGCAATATCCTCCTTTATTTCATCCGTCAAATGCCCGACCATCCCCCGATATTCCACATGAGAACAGATAGCAAGGAGCTCTTCGACGGCACCTTTGGTCACCATCTGAGTTTTGCCGTTTTTATCCTCCACTACAACACTCATGCGCCGGCGCTCAAAATCAAAGGGCACTTCATCGACCTTTTCATAAAACTCGGTTAAACCCCGCAGAGAAGGTTCTTCTTCGCCCTGGCGCCGAGTCCGCTCAATGATAGCCACATCGATGAGGTTTTTTAAACCTGTTTGGAAATAGCTGTTTAAAAACCCGTGCCGCAAAACCCTCACACTCGGTTCACCGTGTACATCTAAGTAATATTCCAAGACGACCTTGTCCTGAGTTAAAGTACCCGTTTTATCGGTGCAGAGCACATCGATGGAACCGAGGTTTTGAATCGAATTTAAGTTCTTGATGATCGTCTTTTTCTTCGACATGGCGACTGCACCTTTAGCCAAGCTTGCCGTAACAATAGTCGGCAGCATCTCCGGTGTCAAGCCGACTGCAATGGAGATGGCAAACAAAAGTGCCTCTGTCCAATTGCCCTTAGTAAAGCCGTTGATAAAAAGGACGATGGGCACCATCGCCAGCATAAAGCGGATTAAGACCCAAGAAACGGCATTAACCCCTTTTTCAAAGCTGGTCTGCACTTCAATATCACCAATCTCCTGCGCCATATCGCCAAAGACCGTATCATCACCCGTTGTCACAACTACCCCGACTGCGGTGCCGCTGACCACGTTCGTGCCCATAAAAGCCAGATTATGCGTGTCCGTCAACGACCTGTTTTCGTAATCGGGATCGGCTGTGCCCAACTTTTCCACAGGTTCGCTCTCTCCGGTGAGGGCGCTTTGGCTGACAAACAAGTCTTTCGCCTGCAGAATGCGCAGATCGGCGGGGACCATGTCGCCTGCGGCTAAATGGACGATGTCGCCTACCACCACTTCGTCTAAATCAATTTCCCGCACGCCCAAGCCGACCCGTTCCACAGCGGTAGTAATTTTAATCATTTCCTGCAGCTTGGCCGCGGCATTACCGGATCTGGCTTCTTGCACGAACTGCAGCAGCCCGCTGATTAAAACGAGCACTATGATGATAATCACTGTCGTAGGATCTTTCTGGCCTATGGGAGCTAAATGAACATCGGTGAAAAAAGAAACTACGGCCAAGGCGATCAAAATAACGGTAAAAGGATTAATAAAAGCACTAATCAGTTTTTTGATCAGCGAATCTTCCCTGCCGCTGGTCACCGCATTGCTGCCATAAATTTCCCTTTGTGAAATTACTTCCTCTTTTGTTAAGCCGGCCATTGAAGTGTTTAACACAGCCAACGCATCTGCGGGCGCAAGCCCCGCAACGGCTGCGTAACGCTCATTGAGCGCGTTTCTTTTGGCTGATTTAAGGCTCCGCCTGTTTGGTATGGTTCTTTTCTTTGTTTTGCTCACTGCTACCCCTCCTGCTTTTTATTTTCCCCCTACTCAGCTCCGTTTTCTCCTAAAATAATTTTAGGCAGCAAAAAATCCATGCCAAAGCACAAACAATGGCATGGACCATCTCTATAATAGCCGAGCGGCAAAATCCGCCACCCCCACCGTTCGAGCTTTAGCTCCAGAGGGCATGAAATTGCGTTAGGCTATGCCTTGTTTTCGACAAAGCCTGTTAACCTGCTGATGATGTCTCCATCATTTCGCGGCAGCAACCCAAATCCCCGTGGTAGCCTTACCTACCGGAATATCGATTTCGTGTCCAGTCTATACCTCATTTTGGCCTTTGTCAAATTTATCCTAAGCCCACACCCAGAAGAATAGGGGCACCGGCTTTGCACCAAACTAGATTTAAGGGAGTGAGTTTAGGTGGCCGAAACTAAAAAAGTAAGGCTGTTTAAGTATTGTCGGCGAAACAACTGCTATGCGCCCATTGAAAAACACTCCACGGCCGCTTGGGCCAACGTTGCGGGGGAAAAACCCGTCTCCAAAGTACCCCTGCCCAACGTTCTCGACGTGGAGCTGGCCAGGGAATGGGTCAACCAAAATCAAAAATGAGCAAAGGGGCGCGCCCCTTTGCTTTTTTAATACTCTGCGGCCGCCAGCCGCTGGTATTCCCTCAGCCGCTCCGCGGCATCTTCTTCCGCCTTGCTGAACAGCTCTTCCGCAACATCTGGGAAAAGCCTCATCAGAGATGCGTAGCGAACCTCGCTTTCCAGAAAATCACGAAACGAAGAAGAAGGCTCTTTGGAATCGAGGCTGAAGGGGTTTTTGTTTTCCTCTTTCAGCTTGGGGTTATAGCGGTAAAGGTGCCAATAACCGGCTTCAACGGCTCTTTTTTGCTGCAGGATGCTGGTGCCCATCCCCGTGCGGATACCGTGATTGATGCAGGGCGAGTAGGCAATCAAAAGAGAAGGGCCGGGGTAGCTTTCCGCTTCAATGATCGTTCTGATACAGTGGTTCATATTAGCCCCTAAGGCGATTTGGGCTACGTAAACATAACCGTAAGTCATGGCCATGCGCCCCAGATCTTTTTTACGGATTCTCTTGCCCGCCGCGGCAAATTTAGCCACTGCCGCTGTGGGCGTTGCCTTGGAAGATTGGCCCCCCGTATTGGAATAGACTTCTGTATCCATCACCAAAACATTCACATCTTCGCCTAAGGACAAGACATGGTCCAGGCCGCCGTAACCGATATCATAAGCCCAACCGTCGCCGCCGATAATCCACTGGGAAACCCGGCCGAAATGCTCTTTTAACGCCAAAATTTCCTTAGCCTTTGAATTTGCATTAGGGCCCATCTTTTCTAAGGCCGCAACGATCGCCGCGCCCGCTTTATCCGCGGCTTTCGGATCTTCAAAGCCTTTAAGCCAAGCCCGGCAGGCATCGCCTAACTCAGCCGTGACAGTGTTTTTTAAAAGCCCTTCAACTAACTTGCGCAGTTTGTGCCGCAGCTGCTTTGCACCCAAAAGCATGCCGTAGCCGTATTCCGCATTGTCTTCAAAAAGGGAATTGGCCCAGGCGGGCCCGCGGCCCGCTTCATTCACCGTGTAGGGAAAGGAAGGGGCACTGGCGCTGTAAATGGAAGAACAGCCCGTGGCATTGGCGATGAGCATGCGCTCACCGAAAAGCTGCGTTAAAAGCTTAAGATAAGGTGTTTCACCGCAGCCCGGGCAGGCCCCGTGGAATTCAAAGAGGGGTGTTTTAAATTGGCTGCCCTTTAAAGTCTGCCAATTAGTTAAATGAGCCTTTGGCTCAATTTCTTGGCTGAATTCCCAGTTTTCTTCCTGCGCCTCAATCTCCCCTTCCGCCGGCTCCATTATTAAAGCTTTGCCCCGAGCGGGGCAGACATCGGCACAGTTACCGCACCCCGTACAATCCAAAGGGCTCACCTGAATGCGGTAGCCCAAGCCTTCTAAGCCCCGGCCCACTGCTTTTATGGTGGTAAAATCGGCCGGCGCCCGCTCTGCCTCGGCCTCTGACAGCAAGAAGGGGCGGATCACCGCATGAGGGCAGACAAAAGAACATTGGTTGCATTGAATACACCGATCGGGCTGCCATTGGGGGATCATTACGGCGATCCCCCGCTTTTCATAAGCCGTTGTGCCGTTGGGGAAGGTGCCGTCTTCCCTGCCCAAAAAGGCACTTACGGGCAGATCGTCACCTTCGTGGCGCATCATGGGGGTTTGAATCTCAGCAACAAAAGCGGGCACAGCCGCCGGCTCGTTGTCCGGCTGCTCACTCGCTTCCAGCCAAGAGGCGGGAACGGCAACCTCCTTTAAAGCCGTGATACCTCGGTCAATGGCGGCATGGTTCATGGCTACTACCTTTTCACCCTGCCTGCCGTAAAGGGTTTCCACCGACTCTTTTAAATAGCGGACGGCTTTATCGACGGGAATTACCCGAGCGAGTTTGAAGAAAGCCGCCTGCATAACCATGTTGATGCGGTTGCCTAAACCTAACTCTCCGGCAATATTGACCGCATCGATGGTGAAAAAGCGGACATTGTTCCTGGCGATGGACCTTTTTAAAAGCGGCGGCAGGTGTGTTTCCAACTCTTCCCCTTCCCAGGGGCAGTTTAAAACGAAAATACCGCCCGGCTTGATCCCTTTCAACAGATCGTAATTGTTGACAAAAGCCATGTTGTGGCAGGCGATGTAGTCCGCGTGATCCACAAAGTAAGGGGCCTTAATGGGCTCGGGGCCGAATCTGAGGTGTGACACTGTCGTGCCGCCGGATTTTTTACTGTCGTAGGAGAAATAAGCTTGGGCATATAAATCGGTGTATTCACCGATAATGCGCACGGCACCTTGGTTTGCCCCGACCGTACCGTCAGAGCCCAATCCCCAAAACTTGCAGTTAATCGTACCTTCAGGTGTAATCTCTAAAGGTTCTCCCTCGTCCAGCGAAGTATGCGTCACATCATCGATGATGCCGATGGTAAATCTGTCTTTGGGGTTCTCTTCAGCCAAATGCAAAAAGACGGCGCGGATATGTGCCGGCCTGGTTTCTTTGGAACCGAGGCCGTACCTGCCTCCCCTGATTAAAAGATCGGCATCTAAACCCCGGCAGGCTTTCACGACGTCTAAATAAAGCGGCTCGCCCGGGGAGCCGGGCTCTTTGGTGCGGTCTAAAACGGCAATTTTTTTAACCGTTTTAGGCAGTGCCGCAAGAAAGTGGGTGCGGGAAAACGGCCGGTACAAGCGGACCTTGATTAGGCCCACCTTTTCACCTTGAGCCGTAAGATAATCGATGGTGCCTTCCGCCGTATCCAAAACGGAGCCCATGGCAATTATGACTTTTTCCGCTTGGGGGTGGCCGTAGTAGTCAAAGAGGTTGTACTTCCTGCCCGTCAGTTTACCTAATTCCCCCATGTAATCTTCTACAATTTTAGGTACGGCAGCATAAAAGTGGTTGGCCGCTTCCCTACCTTGGAAATAGATATCGGGGTTTTGGGCACTACCCCGCGTCACGGGCCGGTTGGGGTTAAGGCCCCTTTTTCTAAATTCCGCCAAAGCCTCATAGTCCAATAAACCTGCCAGCGTGTCGTAGTCTAAGGGCTTAATTTTTTGATACTCGTGAGATGTGCGGAAACCGTCGAAGAAATGGAGAAAGGGGATGCGGGATTTCAAGGAAGCTAAGTGGGCAAGGCAGGCAAAATCCATAACTTCCTGCACATTGGCCGCGGCCAAAAGGGCAAAACCCGTCTGGCGGCAGGCCATGACATCGGAGTGATCGCCGAAGATGGATAAAGCATGGCCCGCGACTGCCCGGGCACTGACATGAAATACCCCGGGTAAAAGCTCACCCGCCATTTTATACATGTTCGGTATCATAAGTAAAAGCCCTTGGGATGCGGTAAATGTCGTGGTCAAGGCGCCGACGGCCAAAGAGCCGTGCATGGCGCCCGCGGCCCCCGCTTCCGACTGCATTTCCACAACCCGCACGGGCTCGCCGAAGATGTTTTTCCTGCCGTGGGCACTCCACTCGTCCACTAATTCCGCCATGGGCGTAGATGGCGTAATGGGATAAATAGCGCTTACTTCCGTAAAGGCATAAGCTGCGTGGGCTGCCGCCTCATTACCGTCTATAGTTACATATCTGCTCATTACATGACCCCCATTTTCATTCTCCCCCCTATTATTAGGAAAATTATTGTTATCATACCAAAAAAGCCGTGGAAAACCCACGGCTCTCTGAGAAAGAAAAAGCTTATTCTATTAAATCAAGCTTTAGATCCCCAAATTTGGTGCGCAGCCTAATTTCCGTATCGCCCGGCCCCAGCCGTCCTTGCGCCCAAGTTTCATTATCCTCTTTCACTACTTCCAAGAAAGGCGGAATAGAACCGGTTAAAGTACCGTGCTCCAGATCCAAATCGAAATTATAGCCGCCCGCTGTTTCCAGAAGGCCAAGCTTGATCTTCGAATGGGAATCTTCGATCACCACCGGGCCCGAAATTTCGTGCAGCAGCAGAGTAGAAAAACTGGTCACTGCATCGATCCCACCGGCAAACCCAAAAACTTCAACAGTTGAATGGGAATCCTTGACGGCCAGGCTGTCGGCAATATCCCGCAGTGCGAAGGTGGAAAAGCTGCTCGTTAGCTCAAGCCCGCCTAAAAGGCCGGAAATGTCATAGGCGGAATGGGAATCATCGATGACAACTCGGCTTGAAATATCTTTGAGGTTAACGGCAGAAAAACCGCTGGCTATTGTAAGCATGCCCTCCAAGCCCGCAATCTCAGCGGTACTGTGCCGAACGTCCAGCTTAAGATCAGCCGCCACTCCCGTAACGGTTACTTCGCCGAATCCCTGCTCTAAGGTAATCTCCAGGCCCGCGGGCACCTTGATTAAAAAGGCCGCTTCAACTTCCCTTTCCCCTTTCGCCGGCGCTTCACCCCTAACCCTGTAGCTTACTAAATCCCCTCGCCTGCTTTCATCTACGCTCCAGCGGGCCATCTTCCTTACCGCCTCTTCGAGATCGGCCCCAACAGCCTTGATTTCCACGGCAACGCTAATTTCGTCACCCGCGGCTTGTTCAACTATGATTTCCCCACCCTGGTTTTGCACTTTCAGTTTGGTGATTTCCTGTTTCGAGTGAGTGAATTCCCGGGTTCTTCCGGCCGTGACGCCTTCCTCCTTACTTTTCTCAATTTCGATTGCCGGCTGTCTTCCACCAATGGAGCGGAGGCCGCTGAAATATTTCACGTCCGCCGCAAAGAGGAGAGTCAGGATCAGCAAAACTGCCAGCGTTATTCTTCTTATCTTCACCTTAATCCCCCCTTAATTCGCTTCCACGAAGTTTTCCAATAAATAACCGGTTAGGCAAAAAAGTGCAAACGCCAGGAGCCATCTTCCCACCTGCGGTGCCAAAGCTATATTAGCGGTTACGGCGCCCCGCCCGATTTCCTCTAATTTAAAAACACGGTGCAGGGGGATCGGCGGGAGCCAGCGGAAGGCCGGTGCCAAAAGCTCGCCGACCCTGGTTGTCAACCACAGGCTTAAAAACAAAGCCCAAAGCGCCACTAAGGCCTGTACCCTGCCGACCATTTTGCTGACCACGAAAGCTAACTGGATCAGCACCACAAAAAAGGCGATGTGGCCAAGTAGCGTCAGATAAATCAAAAGCCCGTTTCTAATTAACCACATGACCGGAAACTCCGCTGCAAAGCCTTTAACAAGGGGATTTAAGATTAAGTTCCCAAAAACTATCACTCCGGCCAAAAGAGTGTACTCCACAATAACCGTAGTGAGTTTCGCCAAGGTAACCTGCCAGCCGGGCACGGGTAAGCTCAACAGTGTATAAATTGTGTCATCCCGCCATTCCGTGCGCAAACCCTGAAAGCTCTGCCACAAAAGCCAAAAAGGGAGGAACATCAGGGGGATCGTCATCCACACACTCACCAGCTGCTCCGACCAACCGGCTGCCAGCTTAAAGCGGAGAAAAACCAACAAACCCAAAACAGCTCCCATGATAATGCCCGTGGACCAGCGTATCGCTTCCAGATCTTTTCTTACCAAACGCAAAAATCCCACCATTAGGCAAATACCTCCTTAAACAGATCATTAACCGACTTGCCATGCTTAGTGCGGAGCCCCTCGGCGTTTCCCTGCAAGCGGATGAGGCCTTCATCCAAGAAAATCACCGAATCGAATAAACGCTCTGTTTCCCCCACCGCATGCGTTGAGATGATCATTGTTTGCGTCTCATTTTTAAACTGGCGGGCAATTCCTCCCAAAACCCTGTCCCGGGAAGACGGATCGATACCGCTGAAAGGTTCGTCCAAGAGAATTAAGGGAGCCTCCCTGGCCAAGGCCAAGACTAACTTTAAACGGGCCCGCATGCCTTTAGAAAGCGAACTCACCTTTTTGGACGGATTGAGCCGCATAAACTCCAGCAGTTCCCCGGCCCTTTTTTCATTCCAATCGTCATAAAACGCCGCGGTAAAATCCAAAGTGCCCCTGACTGTCATCCAAGGATAAAGATTATCAATCTCCGGCACAAAGGCAGTCTGCCCCTTTGTCTTTTTGGACAGCGGCTCACCGAAAATTCGGATACTCCCCGTATCTTTTTGCACTAAACCGATCAGGCATTTCAAAAAAGTTGATTTCCCGCTGCCGTTAGGCCCCAAAAGCCCCCAAATCTGCCCCGCGGTAATGTTTAAATCAATACCCTTTAAAGCCTCAACTTTGGGATAGCGTTTGGAGAGATTTTCCACAGCCACGGCGAACACAGCGTTTTCCATTATCGATCACCCCTGTTCAGCCTGCTCTCCAGCAAACTGATAATTTCTGCATCCTGCAAATCCAGTGCCTGCATTGCTTGAATAAAATCATCGATCAGATTGGCGAGCATCTCTTCCCGCATTTGTTCCACCAGCGCGGCATCTTCACGGATAAATGTGCCTTGGCCCCGCAAAGTATCTACCAAACCCAAAAGTTCCATCTCTCGATACACCCTCTGCACAGTATTTGCGTTTACCTTCAGCCGCGCAGCTAAGTCGCGCTGCGAAGGCAGTTTTTCACCGGGTTTTAAAGCCCCCACGGCAATTTGGCGCTTAAATTCTTCAATAATCTGCAGGTAGATGGGAAATGCGGTGTTGAAGTCAATGTTCAAACGGCATCCCTCCTTTTAACACTGGTGCACCAGTGCCCTAGTGCACCATTATAATACTACGCGATTGGCAAATTTGTCAACTACTATTTTTAAAATTTTTGTGCACCCTAAAAAGGGAGAAAGGAAGGAAGTACAAATGCCCCATATTATTGCAGTCGACGAGAATTTAGGCAATGTCAAAAGGTATTTAAACGAGCGGGGTTTTCAAACAACGGACCTTACAGGTAGCAAAGAGGCTGCGGCAGTTGTGGTCAGCGGCCTTAGCGACAACTACCTTGGGGATCAAAGGACTGCAACCGAAGCGCCAATTATTGAGGCCCGGGGTTTGAGCGAAGCCCAAATTTTAGCTGAGGTTAAAAAGGCGGTGAGAAGGCACTAAAGCTTAAGGCCGCCTGTGGCGGCCTTTAAGCTCGCAGTGTTTTTAAGAATACGCGGCGGGGCCTGGGCCCGTCGAACTCGCAGAAATAGACGCTCTGCCACGTGCCCAGCTGTAGTTGGCCTTGCGCAACGAGCAGAGTACAGGAAGAGCCGAATAAAGAGGCTTTAATGTGGGCATGGGAATTACCTTCCAAGTGCAGATAGTCCCCATCCACGGGAAAACTTTGATTCAGGCTTGTAATGATATCCCTAATTACATGGGGATCGCCGTTTTCATTAATCGTGACAGCCGCCGTGGTGTGGGGGACGTATACTGTCACGAGCCCGCTTTGGAAGGCTGCTTTTGTAACGAAATCCCGGATCCGGCTTGTGATATCCAAAAACTCTTGATCCTTCGTCGTGTTTAAGTTCAAAACCTTCACCTAAGAATTCACCTCCAAAACACCTGCGCAGTGAGAAATCTGCTTATAGGAAAAGCTGAGGCCGGCCTCTTTTAAAAGCGGCCCGACTTCCTCTAGAATAAGATAATGCTCCTTTGCATCCCAAAATTCGCCTGCATCCTTGCGGCAGAGCCGCCAATCTTTTCGGCTGCGGAAAGCAACATCACCCATTAGAAGCCTGCCCTCTTTCTTTAAATTATTCGCCTGCAGGGCAAGAACTAGAGTCAGCTGCTTTTTTATCGGTAAATGGTGCAGGGCATAAGATGAAACGATGAAATCAAACTCCATCTTCCGAAGCTCGGCCGGGATACCGCAGTTTAGATCATACCGGAAAAAAACCGCCTGGGGCATTTTCTCCTCTGCCTCTGCCAGCATCTTTTTTGAGAAATCCACTGCAAAAACTTGGCACCCTTTTTTATAAAGTTCCGCGGTTAAAAGGCCCGTACCCACGCCTAAATCTAAAACATCCGGTTTTGTGCCGCAGGGAATCCTGCTCTGCACATAGGCTAAAACTTGGTAGTAACCGGCAAAAGGGTACGTTTGATCAGCGCTGTCGATCGAACTGTCGTATTCTCCCGCCCAAAGATCAAATCCTGCCGCATCTAACATGACTGCCTCCCTTTTTTTACTGTGCCGCGACTTCATCGCCATATAACTTCTTCACATGCACCGATGTGGATAAACCAATGCCCAGAAACACAATGATAAACCCTGTCCCTACAAGCAGCCCGGTTACTGAAAAACTGTCTACCAAGATACCGGAAAATGCCATAGAAACGGGTACGAGCATCTGGACCATGCTGTCCATTAAACCATATACCCGCCCCCGGTAATGATCGGGCACCGTCTCCTGCAGCATTACCTGCAGGGGGACGTTGACTAATGTATTAAAGATGCCGGTGACCAATAAAAAGGCGGCCATAATAATTAGCAGGGTGTAAATGCTGAAAAGGCCGTAAACCGTCGGCAGGGCCAAAAGGCCCAGCAAGATTGCGACAACGCCCTGGACGGCAATTCCTACGGCCAACAAGGAACCTTTGGAAAATCTTTTCGTTAGATAGCCAATCACAAGCGTCCCCAGAAGAAAACCAAGGGGATAACCGGTTTGAACCGTGCCGAAATGCTCCGCCTTAAACTGCAAAATTTCTTTCCCCAGGTAAGGCAGGACAACGCCGAAAAGAGGTGCGGCCAAAAAGTTAATGGCCAGAGCAAAAAAGATCAGCGTCCTTAAACCTAGGTTCTGCCAAATGTAAGTAAATCCCTCTTTCAAACTGGCCACAAACTCGCGGGTGGGTGTTTGCTCTTCCTCCCCCGCTTCTTTTTCCCTTCTCACAACGGGAAAACGGATGAACATTTCTGAAAAAGCAGAAAGCAAAAAAGCAGTGCCGTTAACTAAGAACACGCCGAAATAACCGGAAGCGCCGAGTAAAAAAGCACCGGCCACGGGCCCTATAATCATGGTGGCCCCCCGGGAAAAATTATTCAAGGCGTTTGCCTTGACCAATTCGTCTTTTTCTACCAACCCCGGTATGGTGGCGGAAATCGCCGGGCCGAAAAGGACGCCGCATAACGAGGAAAGAATCGTAGCGAAATATAAGATGGGCAGGTTTAAATAACCGGCCCGGAAAACCGCGGCTAGCCCCAAAAGGATCAGCCCCCGCGCCACATCCATGGAGACAACGATAGTTTTGCGGTCCCACAAATCGGCTAAAACGCCGCTGAAGGGCGCCAAAACCACTGCGGGAAGTGAAGAGGCAAACAGCATCGTGCCCAAAGCTGTCCCTGAGCCGGTTAAATCCAAGACCAACCAAGCCAGGGCAAAATAGTGGATGCCGTCGCCAATCTGTGATACCAATCTGCCCCAGAACAGTAAGGCGAAATCACGGTTGATAAAAAGCCGCCTGCCTAAACTCATTTTTTGCTCCGCCACTTTAATCAGTCCTATCTTCTTAATCTTGGTTTAAGATTATCAAATCATTCCCGCCTGAAGACAGTGTCCCCCGATGGGTTCTTTCCTCCGCCTTTGGTCTGATTTCACGAAAATTCGTTGTCAATTTAGCATCTTTTTGAAGAATTCCGGCCCGGTTTTTCTTTCTTCCCCTTTGATCGAGCCCCTTTGTCAAAGCTGCGGCAGCGATGGCGAAGCCGGCTTTTAAATTTCAGCCGGGGAAGATTCCGCTCGAAATGGGAATGATTACTAAGTATATTGACATTTATTAGTTTTAATGTTAGTATATATCTAAAATCTCCGATGATCATTTTGGGAGTGGCAAACCAATCTTTTGGGGTGAATCTCAGCCACCAAGCGGACAGATGGCTACCCCAACCGGTCAGCTGACCGCAAGGAGTACTGCGAAATGCTTTTTGTTTCCCCGGTTTTCTTTGGCGGAAAGGAGCTTTGCAATGAACAAGAAACATATTAGGAACTACTTTCCTTTGTTTGGGGTTTCTCGTAGGGAAGAACAGGATGAACTAGAAAAGGTACTTGCCTTGGAGTATCATCCGCGGCAGAGGCAGCGGATTTTGGCGGCTCCAAGCCTTGTCTTCACTACGGAAACTTTTCTTTACTGAGGAAAACTCAGCCCGGGGCATTTGCCCCGGGATTTACGTTTCTTTGGGCTTTACGAAAAGACTACTAATAGTTTGCAAACTGTTTAAAAGGCCGCCTCCCTTTTTTAATATCTTTTTCGCCACTAGGGGGCCTGCTTTTGAACCAATTCGTTATCGGCGGGCACCTCCTTGACAGCTTCGCTGCAAACGGTAAGTTAATTTTACGAAACAACGGTGCCGAGCGAAAATGTTGACAGTTATTGGCTCCAATGTTATTATATACATGAAATCTCCGAAGACCACTTTGGGAGTGGGGGAACCAATCTTTTGGGGTGAATCTTGCTTGCCAAGAAGGGCGACTTGGGCGCCCGAACCCGTCAGCTAACCTCACAGGAGTACTCCAAGCGTAATGTGCAAGTTTAACTTGCTGCAGGACGCTTTTTGTTTTCCCTGGTTTTCTCTAGTAGAAAGGAGATTGAAAATGAAAAAGAATTATACCCGTTATTACAATTCTTTGTTTAGTGTCATGCCTAACGAACAGAGTCAGGTCGAAAAATTTCTTGCCCTAGAAGATCACCCACGTCAGAAACAACAACGCTCCCTTTCAACTTTAGGTCATATTCTAGCTACTACAACTTTAATGTACTAGGGCAGGTTCTTAACCCCGAGGCATTTGCCTCGGGGTTTTTTTATTTATTAAGGCCGGGAATACCTGCGCCTTAATCGGATGAAGTGCAAGCATTTCATTGCCTGCGGCTGATAAAATGGTATAATATAGCTGTTGTTAACGAAAGACGGCAAGGCGGTAAAAATGTGCAGAGAAAAAGTAAAACCGAAATGATCTTAAAAGGTAATATTTACCGGGTCTTAATCAGCCTTTCACTCCCCATTATCATTAACAGCTTAATCCAAACCTTATATAATCTGGTTGACGGGATTTGGGTCAGTAAAATTTCCTCCGTCCATTTCGCGGCCACCGCTTTTGTCTGGCCCGTCAACTTTTTATTTATCTCCGTAGGTATGGGTTTTTCCATCGCAGGAACTTCGCTGTTGTCCCAATTAGTGGGCGGAGAAAAGATAAACAAGGCCAAAGATTATGCGGCCCAGTTAATGGCCCTTACTTTTTTATGCTCAATTGTTTTTACGATCCTGGGCTTCTTTTTAAGCCCTTTTATCATCCACCTGATGGGCGCCCGGGGAGATTTGGCCTCTTTAGGCAGCATCTATTTAAAGATTACTTTTTTGGATCTACCGTTTATGTTCCTGTTTTTCAATATTAATTCCGCCATGCACGCGCAGGGCGACACCATCACACCCATGATTTTAAGCGGTGCCTCAGCCGTTTTAAACGTCATTTTAGATCCCCTTTTCATTTTCACCTTTAATTGGGGCATCGCCGGTGCCGCTTGGGCAACACTGGTGGCCAGGGCAGTTTTGGCCGGCTTTGGTGTTATGATGCTTTTCAGCACTAAAAACAGAATACGACCCCGCTTTAGCGATTTTCGCTTTGACAAAAGAATAGTTAAAGAAATTGTCACTGTGGGCCTGCCTTCTTCCATCGGTCAATCCGGTGCCTCTTTAGGCTTTATCGTCCTTAACGCTTTCATCGGCTCCTACGGCACAGCGACCATTGCGGCCTACGCCATGGTTAACCGGATCACCTCTTTAATTATGCAGCCGGCCATGGGCATCGGCTCCGCTTTAACGGCGGTGGTGGGCCAAAACAGGGGGGCTGACCAGATGGCAAGGGTGCAGGAATCATTCTATAAAGCTTTGATTCTTACGGGCATTATCGGTGTTTTAGGCTGCGCTTTGCTGATTGCCTTCGATGCGCCTATTATCAATTTTTTCATGCAGGCTAAAGATGACCCTTCGGTAATTGATTTAGCCTTACATTATTTGTTCTACATCTCGTTATCGATGCCCCTCATGGGCGTCTTCAGCGTCTTCCAAGGGCTTTTTCAAGGAACGGGCCACACCAAATATTCCATGGCAATGGAAATCGGCAGGCTGTGGTTTGTCAGGCTCCCCATGATCCTTATTTTCAAGCACCTCACCGCCTGGGGCTCAACGGGTATTTGGTTTTCCATGAGTTTCAGCAACCTGATCGTCTGCATCTACGGCTATCTGGTTTACCGCGGTAAAGGCTGGCAGAAACAGGTTATTAAACTCAGTGATGAACCGTTGACTATAGCTGAGAAACAGCAGGCCAGCCACTAGGCAGCACCTTTTTCATGCTGCCTTTTGTATTTTACGTATTGGCCTGTATAAAAGCTGATACTGCCTAAACGGTTCGGCTCGGATCTTAACGTCCGGGATTTACCGGGTGTGCTCCGAGTAGCCAACATCGGGAAATTAGGTGCGGGATAACTTCCGTCCCTTTATTTGAATCACCTGCTGAACGGATCTTCGAGACTGCGGCAGTCTAACCTTTCGCAAAGAGGAGGCGAACGCAAAAAAGCGCACCTGATTGGGGCGCGCTTTTTTATTCTTTCAACTAGCTCACATAGCCTGCTTTTTGCAAGATGCCCACAACCGCATCGTAATCCTCTTTGGCGGTCAGGATAACCGGCCCGGTGCAGCCCATACCGGTTGACACGTAAATGCCTTCTTTCCAAACCACCTGTTGGGCATCTTCTAATTCTAAAATATCTATTCCCGGAATTTCCTCAGTCGTAATTTTCTCCGGTGGTGCTGTTACCTCTTCTACTGCCGCGGCTTTGGCCTCTTTCTTGAACAGATCTCTTAAGCCCGCTTTATAGGCTGCGGCAAATTCATTTTTAATAACTTCAATGAGCCCGCCCGCGGCTACCTGCCCGCCGAACTTAAGGGCGTTAGCTACAACCGGCGCGCCTGAGGCGCGGGATAAAATTAATACTATCCTGTCGTAACCTTCCCCGACGCCGGGCCCGTAACCGTAGCCCGTTGTTTCGTAACTGCCGCCGCTGGTGAAAGCGGAAAACACTTTCATGAGGACGTTGCCTGTTAGGGTATCAGTTACCATAACATCGGGTACCCCAACTAAAAGGTCATTACCCCGCATAACCGTCCCGCCGTCCGCCCGGACGCTTTCGGCGAAATTAATGGGATAACCGTTTTCCGAGAGTTTTTTTAAAGCGCGCTCCACCGATCGGGCAGCATCCACATTCAGAATACCAACCGTAGGTTCTAAAATACCTTGGGCCTTAGCGGTGGCGATGCCGTGAATCGCATTTTTAACCATCGCTTCCACCCGTTCGGTAGCTGATGTACCCGTAGTGGTGGCAAGCAGCATTTCCCGCCCGCTTCCCGGTGCAGCCAGCCTGCCTACGGTGGAAACCCCGATAGGAAAACTGTAATTCATGGTTACACAGGCAGCTAAATCGCCGTTCGCTAAAGCTTCTTCCATGGCCTTATGCTGAGCTGCCTCATCTTCGGCCTGAATTTGAGCCAAGCTGCTGTCGGTTTTAGGCCCGACTAAAACTATTTCTAAATTTGGATTAGCGGCCTGGGCCATTTCGGCGCCCCGGATAATCTCCTTTGGCCCGTGTTCGCTGCCCAAAACAGTAACGCCCACCCGAATTTTTTCTCCGTAGACACCTGTTTCCAGCGCATCTGCTATTTGTTTAAAAGTCTTCGCCACTAGTTTTTTCGCTGTCTCTGACAATTGTGTCACCTCCTCGGCAAATTTTCTCCTATTTAACGAGGGTTTCAGCTAAATCGCGCATGGCTTCCGCAATCAAGCGGCGCACTTCGTCAGCAGAAACGCCATCTTCTTTGGCAACCGGCCCGGGGTTTTTCTCAACTAAGAAAGAAATTCCATCGAACAAGTTGGTCAAGCGCCCTAAGAAGAGAGAGCCTTTACCGATTAGCATAAAGTTTTTAATTGTGCCGTCCCTGATCATATCGCAGCCGGCACCCAAAAACGGAACCCCTGATGGTATGTGCCCTTGTGTCGGCGCATAACCGGGCATACCGTGTTCAGCAACAAAAGCGGGGATTTCATCCCTGGCCAAATCACCGCGCCGAACCCCTAAAGCAGCTATCATCTTAAAGTTCGCATCTGCCACATTGCCGGCACCTGCGGGAACTGTAATTTCCGCATTCTGCAGCTCCGGTGCATAATAATCTACGTCTTTAATGCTGATCCCCGCACGATCCAAGGGATCGGTAACGATGGCCGTCATCACAGCCTGCGGCGAAGCGCCGGAGCCCACCGTGTGGCGGCCTACAACGTCTGTGCGGATAATGGGGTTAACGCCGTCGTTTTCGCTGATTAAGGCGGCAAAAGCGCCCAGCATATCTTCTACAACAGGCATGCCCTTCTTCACATGATCTTTACCGTTCATGCCGAGTTTGGCGGTGGAACCGCCGGCAACCACAATTACATTTTTAAAGATGCCGGATTTTACCAAGGAAGAGGCGTAAACCATGGCGTGGGCCGGGGCTGAGCAGAAGCTGCGGACGTCACTGCCCGTGGCGTTTTTCAGCCCGCACATCTCAGCGATGGCTTTCGCAAAGTTATTGCCGCCGCGCTGGTTCATATCACCTGCGGCTTCTTCCGAGCATTCTACAATATAATCTACGTCTAAAGGATCAATGCCGCTTTTTTTAATTAAGTGCCTTAATACTAAAGTGGCCGATGCTTTGGAAGCTAAATTCCCATACATTACTTCCGCCGTCAGGGCTAAATCAGTATCGTGAGCCCTGGCAACGGCGCCGACTAAGCGGTCGCCCAACCGCATGGCAGCTGCGTTGGCAGTAAGCATTTTCTCAACAGCTTCTAATTCTACACCATCACCGATGCGGGCCAGATCGTTTTCATCGATTAAGGGATGTTCGGCCAATTTTTCTTTGATTTCGCTGACAAAGCCCTTTTCTAATTTGACCAAATCAAAAGAATCCACAATTTTCATTAGTGCGAAAAACTCAGCTTCCGGCATGATCTCGCCGTAAGGGCCAAAGCGGGAAGCATCTTCATCAGCCACTTCATACCACGGCTGCGGAATTTCAGCCAACTCATGAGGCCTTAAAGCACCGATATAAGCTTGGTTTGGCGGATAAGCCACAACTTGTTCAAAAGTGCGTAAATGTTCCGGTAGTTTTTTAAGATATTCTGATTCGGGATTACGCGCAATTTCCATACTTTGAGTAGTACCGTGTTCCAATAAAATATTAGGCGCGTGGACTAAGGCGTAAGCAGAAGCTTTAACAACAGGAAAATTCAATTCCTCACCTCCTGGTAAACTTGCACCGCGGTCAACCCGCCATGCAAAGACAACGCTGTTAGGCAGGGGACGGAAAAGACCCGCCCCCCCTAACGAAAAACACTATTTCTCAAACACAGTTTGATCCTCTACCGGGGTTTCTAAAGCTTGTAATGCTCGTTCAACCAACCTTCGGCGCAGCTGTTTTTCATCAGCAGCACTTAAGGTGGGATCCCCTAAAGGATGTGGGATTGCCACGGTGGGGACAATACGGTTCGCCCCAACTGTCAAGGAAATAGGTACTACTGTACACATATGCACAACGGGCAGGCCGGTCCGTTCAATTTCTTTCACCATCGTTGCACCGCAACGAGTACAAGTCCCTCAGGTGCTGGTGAGGATAACGGCCTGGACACCGTCTTCTTTCAGTTCAACAGCGATTTCTTTGGCAAACTTAACCGCGTTGGCAACTGATGTGCCATTCCCGGTAGTGGAATAGAAATAACGGTGCAGTTCGCCGATTTTACCTTCCGTTTCAAGTTCCCTTAAAACATCGACGGGTAAAACCCGGTCAGAATCTTCGTTGGCATAGGTGGGATCATACCCGCCATGTGCCGTCTCGTAAGCATCTGCCGTTAAATCGGTCACGCCCGAAATATCGTACTTGCCGTATCTGGAAGCACTGGAGGCCTCAATGCGGTCGGGATTGCCCTTAGGCACGATGCCGCCTGAAGTGACCAAAGCAATCTTTATCTTGCTCACATCAGCTATGGCTGCACCGGGCTCCACGCGGTCAAAGGACGGCATGGGATATTCTGTGGTAAAAGGCTCGCCTTTCAGCTTGGCTACCAGCATATCAACAGCCCTCGCGGCACCTCTTTTTTCTACAAAGATGTTGCGGCGTACACCGCGCTCCAAATAGCCTTCCTCGGCGGGAGTGCCCATTTCTTCTCCCCTGCCCAATTTCACTGCCAGCTTGGCAATCTTTGGGACAGCATCTCTCATAGTAGCTGCGGAATCGCCTGTCTCTACGATATAAGCGAATTTACGATACAGATCGACACCCGGGTTTTCCGGGAACATGCCCGAAACGGCCGGAATGCCTATTTCTTCCATAACGCCTTTGCAAACGGCACCACAAGCAACGCCATAACGGCCGGCGTTGAACGCAGGACCGGCCACAACTACATCCGGCTTGTGCTTTTTAATGAGCTCGAGAACTGCCCTGCCGGCTTCTTCCAGATTTTCATTAAAATAACTGTCACCGCAGATCACGGTGGCAACAATTTCGGCGTCAGCGCCAAATGCGCCCTTAAACGCCATCCCGGGGCCCACCGCGCCTTCTTTCTCTGACGGCGGCACGTCGGCTTTTTCTTCACCGCCGATACCGGCATAAAATTGATTGACGTAGTGAACTACCCGCAATTTTTTGTCGCTCATGTTCTTCCCCCCTTCGGAAAAGGTAGTAAAACCTTATTTGTACTGGGAGTACTTTTCGCGAATGGAAGAAACCTCGGAATTAATTTCATCAACATCGAGGACCATTTCCATCATACTGATTTGCTCATCCCAGATCTCTTCGTCGATTTCGTCTTTCAGTTCAAAAATGTGATAAACCGCGAGTCCCAACGAGACTCCAGCCAAGGCACCTGCGTAAGTCGGGTCGCCAGCAGTCACAGTTTCAGCTGCCAAGCCGGAAGCTTCCGCTTCGGCTCCGCCGATGATTACTACTAAATCTTCTGCACTGTGCTTTTCTGCTAACTCCTTAATCCGACGTTGATTTTCCAGGTCCATGGCACCAGCGGCGGTTCAAACAAAGCACTCTGTCGTGCTGAATACCACTTCAGCGCCGCTGGCCTTAACGCATTCTTCGATTGAGGGGCCGGGAATACCATCACGGTCGCCCACAACAATGATTTTCTTGCCATTAAGCATCTGTGCACTTCCTTTCTTTTTATACTAACGCCTCAGGCGTTAAGGTTTAAAGCGTGCGTGCGGAGATCTTATTAAACCCAAGTTCATTTGTTGCACCTGTAATGATTTGGATTTCCGCATTGATGGAACCGTCTTTTTGCAGGCTCCCCGCAAAGCCGCCGGCTATTACATCGACAATTTCTACGCTGCCGTCACCGATAATTTTATCCATTGGCGGCAGTAAGATCATTTCATTGGCATTGCCGGCCGTGACTACGGCATCCACCGTGGGATCGGAGTCGGCCAAAGACTGGCTTGCCCCATCCCGGCCTGCGTATTCGTCAGTGAGGACTACTGTTTTAATCCCCATCTTTTCCAACCTGCTGGCATTCATGACCAGATCGGTATCGGGGTTGCCGAAACCTTCCTCAGAAACGATGGCGCCGTCAACGCCCAGCCACTGTACCAACTTAGCGGTAAAGGCAGAAGAGCGTTCTTTATCAGCCAAAGTCACGTTTTCATTCGTAACCACAACGCCCACAAAGTTAAAGTCCTTCCCGTGACGGTCTAAAAGTTCGTTAATGATAGGGTTGTTGAGATGGTGGTAAGTTGTGTTTTTGTCGCAGGCGGAAACGCAGTTGCCGCTGACAATGGCTCCGTCCATAACTTCAGTTGGGTGAATAAATGTGGGTACGATTCGTTTGACATCCACACCGTACAAGTAGGTGTCGTGCAAAAGGCCTTGGCTCTGCAGCATGTAAACATAGGCTACCTTGGGCAGATCGGGATACTGTGTCAAAGCCTCGGGCAGTGCCGGCCGATCGTAGGTGATTAACTCATCCGGTTCCACACTGCGGCCCGCCTCGCCCAAGAAGGCTGCAGCTTTCAAACCCATCAAGCGTAAAGCCGCTTCATGGCTATGGCGTTCCAAATCTTCCACCGGCTCGGCGATCAGGACGATATTTTGAGTCCGGGAGAAAGGTGTGTATTCTGCACCCGGCCCGCTCATATCAATAATGCCTTCCTGAAAGCCCACAATTTTACCGGTAGTAACTACGCAGGCCCCTTTTAAAACGTGAGTGCGGCCTGCACCGACGGTGTCCACTTTGCCCACAAAACCGGGGAAAAGTCCTCCGGAACCTTCCACCTTAACCCGCGGCTCAATGACGTCTTTCACAGGGACAATGCGGGTGGACTCGCCCGGTTTAGCCAGTTCGACATCAATGGCCGCCAAGCGCTCGTCTGCCAGTTCCTCTAAGAGCTCCTCTTTGTTGATATAAAGGACACCACTGTCTACCTTAGTTTCAGCTCCGAACTGCACGTCTTTTATGAAAATATTACCTAATTCTAAGCGCATACTAAAGGTTCACCTCCCTTGAGTTTCCCTCCAAAGTCTACAACAGCTCTTTAATCTTGGCCTCAATATTTTCCTTGTTCACATCATCAGTCGTCAACTCGTCTATCTTCTCACCGTCGCGGTAAAATGCGATTACCGGCAGTCCCAAAACTTTCTGGGAAATTGCCAGGCGGCGGTTGCCCACGATGTTCAGCTTGCAGAACTTCATATCATCGCCGTATTTTTCGGCTAAAGCTTCCACATCGGGCATGACTGCAAGGCATTCTTCACATTTCGGCCCCCAAAAATCAACCAAGACCAAACCTTCGGCCTGCAGTACTTCCTCGTCAAAATTATCCTTGTGCACATCTAACATTCAACTCACCTCCCCTGCAGTATGCTTTTTGAGTTTAACCTGAATTAAATTAGGTATTTAAATCATATCAGCAAGAACTTCGCGAATGGAGTCTTCAGTAATAGCATCTTCTGCAAGGGTTTTGCCTGTTTCGCCGTTGTGGAAAAAGACCAGTGTGGGATTTTTCTCCACGCCGTAGCGCCTGGCAACCCTTTCGTTGCGGTACGTATCGATTTTGACCAATTTAACTTTGTCACCGTAACTGTCAAAAGTTGTCTCGATGAGGGGCATCATTTCCAGTGCTTTATCGACCATGGGCGACCAGAAAGCAACGGCCACCGGCCTGGTTTCGGCCAGCACCGAATCTTTGAAGCCTTCTTCTTCTATAATATACTTCTCGGCGGCAACTGCGGCTATGGCCCCATCCGCCGCGGCGGTTACAACCTGCCTTAAATATTTCACGCGGGCATCGCCAATGGCATAAACCCCGTCTATATTTGTTTCCATCTTCTCGTTAGCAATAATATAACCGTAATCGTCAAGGGCAAGACCACTGTCACGGAGAAAATCTGTTTGAGGTACTGTACCCACATAGATAAAGACGCCGTTGGTTTCCATCTCGGTCAGCTCGTTGGTTTTTATGTTTTTCAGCACTACTTTTTCAACCAAGCCGTCGCCTTTAATCTCGGCTAAAGTAGAGTTCCAAACCCATTTGATTTTGGGATTATTGAAAGCCCTCTCCTGCAGCATGGGAGCCGCATCTAAAACGCCCTCGTCGTGGATGACGATGATGGTCACTGTTTCCGCAAACTTGGTGAGGTAACCTGCCTCTTCGATAGCCGCATCGCCGTTACCGACCACGATGATATCCAGCTCCTCGAAGAAGTCCGCATCACAAGTTGCACAATAAGAAACGCCTTTGCCCCGGAATTCATGTTCACCTGGAATATTCAAAGTCCGCGGTACTGCCCCCGGGCCAAGAAGAATGGTCTTAGAATGGTATGTTTTCCCTTCTTTAGTATGCACCACTTTGTTTTCCAAATCAACTTTGTGCACTTCGTCACGGACGATCTCCGCGCCGAAGGATTCCGCATGATCGGCAAAAGCTTTCATAAGCCCAGGGCCTGTCGTACCCCTGGCAAAACCGGGATAGTTTTCCATATCCTCAGTGCTGGCAGCTTGGCCTCCCGGCTTCGCCTTTTCCAAAAGTAACGTGTCCAGGCGGGAGCGAGCGCCGTAAACGGCTGCGGCCAAACCCGCGGGGCCACCGCCCACAATAATCATGTCGTAAATCTTTTTGGCCATTCATTTTCCTCCTTCAGAATACTAGCCCAATTTTGGTAACCCGGAGGTTATACCCACTTGCTTTAAACTGTCCTTAACGCTGCCTGCAGAAGATCGTTATCGATGAAACGGAATTCTGCCAAAATCTTTTCCGAATAGGCAGGCAGCGGGCGCCCCCGCAGCATGTTTTCCGCTGTGTGCAGTGCCGCCTCAATTATGTTTAAAGACTGCAGATCGACCTGCTTTTCTTTCGCCGCGCTGAGCAGGACAGATTTATAAGGCGTTTCGTTAGGCTTCACACTTCCCGCTAAAGGATGGGAAATCAGCCTGTGCCCTTGCTGAATCAAATCGCGGCAGTGTATCAGCACCTCCGGCAGTGTCCCTTTGATAAACTGATCCTGTTTTTGCAGATTTACCGCTTCGTTGTTCGTAATAACCATTACTTTTCTACGCATAAGAGATCTCCTCTTATTTATTTTACAGCAAATACAAAAAAAGACAAATAGCGAAAACACCCTGGGTGCCATTCGCCTCTGTCCCTTTTTACCTGAGAGATTTATCAAGCCGGATCAGCCTAACTGCTCCTTCGGTGCTGCTAAAAGCAGCTTTCCAGAGTATCGTCACTACGCGGTCCTTTTGCCTGAAAGTTTAATGCGCTGTTGGCTTGGCAGGGCAGTTTGCTTCTTCGGCGCCGCCCAAAGGCGGTCTCTCCCGCATAATTCATCCGATTGCATATTCAGTTTGTTATTGTTTTCTCAATCTCATCTACAGCGTACCATCATTGCGCCCTTTTGGCAATAGGGTTTGTTAAACAATTTACGAAGTATTTGTAAAAATAATCACATTTTTATCCCGCAAATAACTTTCCCCAATTGAGCGCGCTTCTTCTCTTATTCTGCGGCCAATTCGCGCACACTATCTAAAAAGGAGGCCCGCCGTGTTTTTAATTAAATACACAGCCACAACTATCGCCGCCTTCTTAACACTGGCCCTTTTCGATGACAACCCGCGATGGCTGGTTGCCCTTTTCTGCCTGCTTCCTGCTTTAATCAGCACCAAGTGGAAAGAGTCTTGGGGCGCCGGGGCACCGGCTGCTTTAATTAAAGGGGGCAGCGCCGCCTTTTTGGCTTTTGTGGCCGGAGTGATTTTACCCAACTTTCGTACGACTTTTGGCACCTTGGTTGGTTTTACCATCCTCGTGGCCGCGGCGGAATATTTTCTTCTCCCCCTTTTTGAGAAGCGTTAGTCTTACGAAAATAGGGAAACGAAACCTGCAGCCGACTGCGGAAATGATTGAGTTTTTCAAACCTTAACAATATTATCTCGACGAATAACGCAAATAAATTTAGGCATTTTTGCCGGCGAAATAACCGCCGTGGACCGCCTGCAGTATTTTTCCTTCTTTTAAACTGTCCCCTATGACAACGAAATTTTTGGCACCCGCCGCCCGCAGTTTTTCCACTTCATTAAAATTAGGCCGCATCCCCACGGCTAAAATGACGCTGTCAGCAGGTAGGTGTTTTTTCTCACCCTTCGGAGAAGTGTAATAAACGCCGGCGGCATCAATTTTAGTCGCCTTTGAATTTGTTAAAAGGCGCAGGTTTTCCCGCTGCGCCGCAAATTCTAAAAGAAGAGCCTTGAAGTGCAGAATGGGTGTACCCGGGGCCGGGCTGTTTCCTTTTTCTAAAATTGTTGTCCGTATCCCCTGCTTGGCAAGGTTTAAACCGACTTCACAGCCCGTAATGCCGCCGCCGATAATAACTGCCTTTTGACCAAGGTCCACTTCTCCATTTAGCTGCGCGGCCTGGTGCACAAATTCAAGTTCCGTGCCGGGAAGATCGGGCACGTGAGGTAAGCCCCCCACGGCACAGATTAAGGTGTCAGGTTTAATCTCATTAACTAAAGCAGGCGTCACCGCAGTATTGAGGCGAATTTCGATCAGCGGTTCCCTGGCCACCGCTTTGATTAAATAGTCTCTAAAATCAGCTAAGTCCGCTTTAAAGGGAGCATCTATCACCCAGGAGTTTAAAAGGCCGCCTAAGCGGGGACTTTTTTCAGCAAGAATAACGGAATGGCCCTCTTTGGCCGCACTTAAAGCCGCCTGCATGCCACCGGGGCCGCCGCCCGCTACCAGGACAAGCTTTGCGGCAGGCCGCGGCCTGTACAGAGATTCTCTGAATTCGCGCCCAATCACGGGGTTCACCGTACACTGGGAAATACCTGACGGCAGAGAAACGTAGGGAACATAATCTAAACTTAAACAGTGGTTGCAGCGAATGCAGGGCCGCACTTTTTCCACTTCGCCCCGGCGTATTTTAGCGGGGAAATAGGGATCGGCCAAAATTTGGCGCCCCACAGCAATTACATCCGCTTCCCCGTCAGCGATTAGGGCTTCCATGTGCGCCGGATCATTCAGCCCGCCCACTGTGGCCACGGGTGTTTTAACCGCTTTTTTAATGGCTGCGGCCAAATAAGTATTCACACCCCGGGGTAAAAAGGCGGAAGGAAACATGCGGCAGCCCGAGTTTTCATCTTTAAAAGTACCGGCGGAAACATGGATTAAATCAACTTTCCCGTCGATCATTTTGGCAAATTCCACTGCTTCCCGCAGCCCATAACCGCCCGGCATGAATTCAGCGCCGGACATGCGGTACTCTAAGGGAAAATCCGGCCCGACTTTATCTCTAATGCGCTCAATTACCATCAGAGGAAAGCGGGCTCGATTTTCCAAGCTGCCGCCGAAGCGGTCTTTCCTCTTGTTGTAAAGAGGGGAGAGAAACTGGCTTAAAAGCCAACCGTGGGCACCGTGGATCATCACCAGATCGAAACCGCCGAATTTTGCCATAAAAGCGGCCCGGGCGAAATAGTCGGCCACTTCCGCCATCATTTCTTCATCCATGGCGGTTACTTCCGTACCGTATACTCCCATTTCAGCGCTGGGGCCCCAAATTACACCCCCGGTGTATTTGGGGTGGGCCCGGGCCCCGCAGTGCAGGATCTCGATATTAGCCAGTGCGCCATGCTGATGGATGACATCAGTTAACTGCAGGTGAGTTGGCATGAAGCGTTTTTCGGCCAGGTTACATAAATTGCCGTGGGCGCTGTCCGTGGGATGGCCGATTAAGGTTTCGCCTCGGCAGACCACCGCGGCACCGCCTTTGGCCCTCAGCTCGTAAGCTGCCAGGTTTTGTTCCGATAAAAAGCCGGAAGTATTCGGTTCACTGCCCATGGGTGCAGCCATAATCCTGTTCTTTAAAGTAACGCCGCCGATTTTAATAGGGCTGAAAAGGTGTGGGTATTCCCCCATTTTACTGCCGCCTTTCTTATTTTAGTTTTCCAAAAAGATAAGAGGGCCCCAAGCCTTTTAATCAGCGGTCCAGCCAATGCTTAAGGGCCCGGAAATATTTTCCGTTGGCCAAGGCCACAAGGCTTGCAACGACATTTTCCGCAATCTGCCCGCCGCTTAAGGCACCTATTGAGCGAAAGGGGGTCTCTAAAAGAGAAGCCCAAGCCATTAACCACAAAGGATCGTTCTCCTCTTCAACGCCGAGCATTTTCCGCAGCTGAGCCCGACTCATTCTGATGATCCAGCTGCCGAAGGTGGTTTCCTTTAGATCTTCTAAAGTAGAATTTTCATTAAACACCGCTGGAGGTTCCTGCCAAGGCAGCGGTTTATCCCAAAGGGCCAAAAAGTCTTCCCGGCTGGGCATAAAACCTCCTTCGTTGATGTTGTAATAAGAAGGGGCTTTCTTTTTGTAGCAGGGTATTTCCACTTCCGGTTGGGAGCTTGCGGCAAAAACCGTCTTAACTAAGCGGATATCCCGGGAAGAAGCACCCAGCCTTATCTCGTATTCCCCTTCCTCCACGTGCCAAGCGGAAATCCGTGCGTTATAATAGGCGAAGGAGCGCTCGTCCAAAGAAAATTGTACCCTTTTCTTTTCACCCGGAGCCAAAAAGACTTTCCGGAAACCTTTTAACTCATGCTCCGGCCGAAACAAAGCAGAATCAGTTTTACTAATGTATAACTGAACGATTTCCGCTCCGGCCACTTCACCCGTGTTTTCAACCGTGCAGCTGACATAAAAAGGCTCGCCGGGCGTAAACTCATCTTCGCTAAACTCCAAATCATCATAGGCAAAGGTTGTATAGCTCAAACCGTAGCCGAAGGGGAAAAGCACGCCGGCCCATGCGGTGTCGTAGTAACGGTAGCCCACGTAAATACTCTCCCAATACTCCGTGTTGTATCGATCAACGGCAAAGGTTAGGTGGGCCGGCACATCTTCTAATCGCAGCGGATAAGTCTCCGCCAGTTTGCCCCCGGGGTTCAACCTGCCAAATAAGAGATCTACAATCGCGCCCGCGCCCGCCTGCCCCGGCAGGTAGGTATGCAAAAGAGCCGTAACCTTTTCCAGCCACGGCATCACAACGGGAGCGCCGGCGGTTAAAACCACAACCACCCGGGCACAAACCTCTTTCACCGCTTCGATCAGTTTAACATGGCTCGGCGGCAGGTTTAGATGTTGGCGGTCATAGCCTTCCGATTCATAACCGGCGGGAAGGCCGGCGAATATAATTGTTACGTCCGCCTCGGCAGCTGTTTCACAGGCTGCAGAAATCAGCTCTTCGCTGTTTTCTTCGGCGGCAAGTGAGTATCCCGGCGCGTAGTCGAATTCTAACCCCATTTCTTTTAGTTTGCCGCAGACCGTATCGACCCCCGTTGGGTTGACTAAAGAACTGCCCATGCCTTGAATGCGGGGGTTTTTGGCAAATTCGCCCACAACGGCTATTTTATCCTTTTTATCTAAAGGCAAAAGATTGTCATCGTTTTTTAAAAGCACAGCGGACTCAGCTGCTGCCCTTTTTGCCAAGAGGTGGTGCTTCGCGGCATCGTATTGCAGCGGGCTTTTGTTTTCCGCCGCCTTCCCAATCAGGCGTAAAACCCGCTGCACCGGTTTGTTTAAGGCGGCTTCCGTCAAGCGCCCTGTCTTCAAATCCTGCCTTATCTTAAAAGCACTCCTGCCGAATGAAGCGGGCATTTCCAAATCCAAGCCCGCTTTAATCCCTGCCACGGGGTCGTTGACAGCACCCCAATCGGAAAGGACCAGGCCTTGGAAACCCCACTCCTCTCTTAAGATTGTTTTCAGCAGCCGCTCGTTTTCAGTACAGTGAACGCCGTTTAACTTATTGTAGGCGGCCATGACGGTCCAAGGCTTCGCCTTTTTC
The DNA here is from genome assembly GCA_041936745.1 of Candidatus Darwinibacter acetoxidans. GTDB lineage: Bacteria > Bacillota > Limnochordia > Darwinibacteriales > Darwinibacteriaceae > Darwinibacter > Darwinibacter acetoxidans_A. Next base: position 14,674 of record JBHGWS010000107.1, on the reverse strand, counting down.
ACCGCGTATTCAAAGCCGGCTAAATAGATTTCCCGCAGAGCCCTTTCATCTATAAGGGAATTATTGGTCATGCGCCATCTTTCTTGATTATTGCCGGCAAAATGCTTTAAAGAGGCACCGACACCGCGGGACTGGATACCCTCAACCCAAGCCGCGGCCAATTGGCCGCTTACGTAAGGGTCTTCGGAAAAATATTCAAAGTTGCGCCCGCAAAGAGGTGAGCGCTTAATGTTGGCTCCCGGGCCTAGGACTACAGAAACGCCCTCCTGCAGGGCCTCTTCCCCAATCGCCGCCGCAACGGCAAAGACGAGCTTCGGATCCCAGGAATTGGCCAAAGCAGCGGCGGTTGGAAAACAAGTTGCCGGTTCACCGGCGCTTAAGCCCAGATGATCTTCCCCATCTTTCTGCCTGATCAGCCCGTGGGGGCCGTCAGCTACCATTACCGCAGCCAACCCCAAGCGGGGAATCGCCCTAAGATGCCATTTTGCCGCACCGGAAACAAGCGCTATTTTTTCATCTAAAGTCAAAGAGTCCCGCAGTCTGTTGATCTTCATAGTTACCTCCCCACCCACACTTAAAAACATCCCCGCCTTAACATTCAACGGCGGGGATTAGGATTCCTTCGGGCTTGGGGCAAACAAAAGCCCCGGGCCCAAACCCGAGGCTTGTTACTCTACATTTTCCAAAGAGGCCTAAGGGCCCGGTAAAGAACAACGCCGCTTACCGCGACCACTATCCCTTTGACAATGTTAAAAGGGACAATAGCAAAGAGCACCAACGTGCGTAAATCCACCACTGCCGTATTGATTTTCGCCGCCATGCTCACAAAGGCATCTACCGGATAGCCTAAAACAACTGCGTAGGCCGGAATAAAGACGAAGTAATTAAGCACACCTGCAAAAAACGAACCGGAAACTATCGCCACTAGCGAGCCGCCGATGACACCTTTTTTAGAAGGCCAGCGCTTAAAAATCAGTGCTAAAGGCAGCACGTAGGCAACACCCACAAGGAAGTTCGCCAGTTCTCCCACACCGCCCGTATTGCTCCGGACAATAATTTTGAGGACATTTTTTAAAAATTCGATCATGACCCCTGCGGCAGGGCCCATAGCAAAGGCGCCTATTACAGCCGGTGCGTCACTGAGATCGAATTTCAAAAACGACGGGAAAATAGGCAGTGGGAAATCTAAAAGCATTAGGATCATACCCAACGCCGACAGCATCCCGATTTTTACCATAGAACTCGTGGCAAAGACACTGCTTTTAGTTTGACTAGAATTTCGGATCATTCTTATCCCTCTCTTCGTGATTTTTTCCACGAAAAAAGCAACCCGAAATTCCTCAGGTTGCGAAAAGCCATACTTGGTTTAAAGGCCATTCTTCTCTCGTCCAGACTATACTGTCGGTTTTGGAATTGCACCAAATCAACAACCGTTTTTCGATTGCTCGCGGACTTTTACCGCCGGTGGGGAATTGCACCCCGCCCCGAAGAATTTCTTATGCAATTTTCGCCTTTATTATAGCGGAGTGGGGGGAGTGCGTCAAGGGATTCATACCCTTTTTCACAAAAAGATAAACTTAAGCCTCTTCTTCTTTAGGCCAGCGGTAAATAAGGAATTTTTCCCTAAAATCTAAAAGGCCCGGCACCCTGACTTTGTTGATCAAGCGGAAAGATGTCTTTTTCTTCAGGACCTTTTTGTACTCCCGCAGGGGGTAGTATAAAATTAAATCAATCGTCCGGGGCGCTTCTTTCACCGATTGCACCATATTCTCCACCACTTTTTTAAAAACGCGGTGAGTAAAGGGATTAAAAAGGTAAAAACAGTTATCCTCGGGTTTAATCTCGTAGTGTTCCGCCAAACCATACTGCAGCTGAATGGGCGCCTTTGGATGGGCTGCCTTTTTTAAATAATTTTCCTTGTTGATCAGTGCTTCGGCAAAGGTCTTATCGTGGGCTTCTATGCCCGAGACGGGAACCTTAAACTTATTGTGGATATAAAAGACGACTCTGCCGCGGCCGCAGCCGAAATCAACAACCTGATCCCCTTTTTTAAGTCTGTAAGCTTTGAATAATTTATCTAAGGCCTCATAGGGTGTTGCCTCATAGCGGTTATATTGGCTGTGGCCGCGCCACTCCCTGAGCCCTTCAGTCTTAATGCCCAGCTGCCTGTCATAATTTCTCGCACCCATATCATTTCTCCCCTTCCCATTACATCCCCTTAACAGCCAAAATTTCTAAAGCGGGGGTCCGATCCCCGGTACAGGAAATCCGGCGGGGGCCTTTTAAATAATGAATTTTAAAGCCCAGGCCTTTATATAAATCTATCACGCGCCCGGTAGCTTGGTTAGATGCGGCAACGGGTCCTTCATGCCCGCTCAGCCATTCAGCCAAGCGGATCTGATCTTCCCAATCAAAACCGCCCCGGGCATACTGCGTAAATTCCACATCGTAGGGAGGATCCGCGTAAATAAAATCAGCCTTTTTCACCGCCAATGCGGCAAAGTCCCCCTGGTGAAACTCATAGCCTTTAAACACCTCTTTATACTCCAAGAAGTCAGCCGCGTAATTTATCCTTCTATAACGCCCAAACGGTACGTTAAATTGGCCTTTTTGATTAAAACGGCAGAGCCCGTTGTAACCGGTGCGGTTCAAGTAGTAAAAAAGCTCAGCGGCTTCGCGGCTTGCTGCTCCCTTCGCCGTGCCAATCAAATCGTTGAACCTATGGCGGTTTTTGTAATAGCTGTCTTCTTTGTTTTCCAACTTTAAAGAAACCACCAACCCTTTCTGCAGCCAGTGGTAAAAGTTGATCAAATGCCTGTTTATATCATTGAGCAGGGCTGCTTTTGGCCTAAGGCCCAAACACATCCCTAAGCCGCCGCAGAATGGTTCGACAAACCGCCGCTTTCGGTAAGGCTGCCAGAGCGGCCGCAGATAGGGTACAAGCCATCTTTTGCCGCCCGCCCATTTTAAAGGTGGAGTAAGTTGATTCGCCATCGAATTATCCCCCTTTCCACCTACGGGGCTTTCGCCAAGAAGGGGCGTTACCCTGCTTTTTGCCGCATTGAAATTATATCATAAGAAAATGGGCCGAGCAAAATTACAGCAGCGGTTTAATTAAAAGCGGAGTCAGAAATTGACTTTCGCCGGCGCCTGCCGCTTTTCTCTTATTTCCCCGATCTCTTCAATTAATAGGCTTTCATAAAAGCCGCGCTAAGCCCCGCCCTGCAGGTAATCTTCCGCCCGGCAAGCTAACAGGCCCGGTGTAAAGCCGGCTCGGTGAATTTGGGCTGTTCGCATCTTGAAACATTCCGGGCATTGGCTCAGCTAGGAAAGAAGTTTTCGGCCCGGGCCACCCAAGCCGCTGTTTGATCGGGGGCTTGGGCCGTGCTTTTTTCCACCTCTTTGTTGAACCATTCAAAACGATAGCTGCCTTTTGCCTTTTTCGCCTCAATGACAAACTTAAAGGCCCCGCCCTCCTTGAAGAAAACTTCTTCACGGCCGCTTGTGTTAGCTTCGAACTCAAGGAGGACTGCACCTGAAGGGTCCACCAGTTTAGCCTTTAATTCCCCGCTTTCGGACTTAAGTTCATAATCAAAAACAAGGACCGCAGCGGCTTTTACCCTGATTGTTTTGCTCCAGGAACCGCTTAAATACGCAAAAGAAGCATTTGTCTTATTGCCCCAGGCGGAGCCTGTAAAACCAATCTTCACAGCCCCCGTCCAACAGCCGGTTAAAAAAAGAGCAGCCGATAAAAGAGCTATTACCTTTTTTCCGGGCATACCTCTCACCTTCCCTGCCAATTTTTTAAAGCTTTTCTGATTGAGCGGCTCATTTCTTTAGCAAATTCGCTGCCGGTTTTGCGAGCGTACATAAACTGCCCCATATTTTCGGCGCCGAATTTGTTACGGGCGGAAAAGCCCGCCTCCAGCCCGGCAAACATCTTTTTTAAATCCTCGTCAAGAAGCGGCCGGTACCGCTCGTTATGGATAATGTATTCGGGCTCAAAGCGGGTGCGGAATTTAGGCCGGTAATTTTCCGGATAATAGCCCAAGCAGAGCATGGCAATGGGGAAGGCATAATCAGGCAGGCTCAAAAGTTCTTTATGCGTTTCGTAGTTTTCCATAATATCGCCGATATAGCAGGAGCCAATCCCCAGGCTTTCAGCGGCAAGCACGGCTGTTTGGGCCGCGACCAAGGCATCACTGACGGCAATAAACAGATCGCCTAAATCTGGTTCTTCCCAAGAAAGATCACTGCGGGCACAAAACTGAGGCACGCGGGAAAGCTTGTAATAATCAAACCAACGCTGATAATCAGCGAGGAAGATCAAGACTAAAGGGGCCTTGGCAATAAAAGGTTGGTTGTCGCAAGTTTTGCTCAATAGCTTTTTTGTTTCCCCATTTTCCACTGCCAAAACCGTATAAAGCATCATATTGCCTGCAGTGGGGGCCCGTAAGATCGCTTGATAAAGGGCCTTTCGGTCTTCCTGCGAAATAGGTTTGTTTTTATAAAGGCGCAGCGACGTCCTGTTTTGGATCGTTTTTAAAACTTCGTTCATTTCATCATTACCTCACTTCTTATTTCTCGGTATGCCGTCTTTATCAAATTTTTGGCGCAGTGCCGTTTCAGTTGGGATTACGGATAGCAGGAGCGTAAGGATCTGCAAAACTGAATTCCAAAGAATCACCCAGAGAGCGTCTTTTCTAAAAATTAAAAGAGAGACTACGGCGATGACTAGTAAAATCCCGCCGCTTATGCGCAAAATCCTGCCGTAATAGCTGTGGGCGAACAGCCAAGTTGCCTCACTTTTCATCGACGCTTTAGTCCTGTAGCCGTAGGCCCAATTGATCTTTGCCGGCGGGCGCTTGGACCACAAGCAGCCGAAAAACAAAAGTACCGCGGGAACAAGACTGTTCAGCAGAAGATAAAAAATCAACACAGCTTTCCCTCCTCCAAAATATTCCGCGCCTTTTGCAAGTTCTCTCTAAACTCCGCCCTCCCCAAGCCGGCGATTACACCTTCTGCCCACCTGGGCCTGGCAGCTGCCCGGCTGGCGATAATCAATTCAAAAAGGACCGCTAAAATGCCATCGGCCGCCAAGATATCTTTATCCACGGGCATCGCGGCCTGGAAGCGCTTTAAGGCTTCGCCCCGCAGGCTGCTGGCCACATTTCTGAAATCACTTGCGGCTAAGCCTTTCCCTGAGTGATCGAAATCAAATAAGGCAACGCCCGTGCCCTTTTTTGCCACGGCTAAATTGACGTAATAAAAGTCGTTGTAAGTAAAAGTATCAACTTGCCGTTTGAGGCGGGCGATTAAAAGCGGCGCCATGCGCCGGCACTTTTGCCAAACTTTATCGTTTTTCAAAGCAAACATCTTTTCCACATCTGCCAACGCCGCCGCGGTAATCGCCGAGTACTCCCAGCGCAGGACGGTATGAAGATGGGGGTTTTCCGCCAGCTCCGCCCGGCCCGCTTCATGCCAGGCTTGGTACCATACCGCCAAAGCTTCGCCTACCGCAGGCTCTTTTAAATCTTCTTTGACGGCAAGCCGCCAATTTTTTGAAACAGCCAAATCTTCCAAGTACAAAACATTTTCGTTCAGCCTCTTACCCGCAACTGCCGGCACTTCTCGCTTCTGCAGTACATCGTAAAAAAATGTTTCTAAGGCAAGCCGCGGCGAGGCGGCAACTTTTAAAATGGCGCCTTCACCTAAAACCCGAAAGATGCTGCAGCGGCCGCCTTCTTTAACAGCGGCGATTTTCGCACCTTTGGGAAAGTGTAGGGAAAGAGTTTCAAGTGCAATTTCTTTTCTTTCCTCCGCGCTTAATTCGCCCATGCGATTTCCCCCCGGATATTTTTAATGTACTTCTTTAGAGTTTCTTTTGGATCTGCCGCCATAAAATTGGTTGAACGGTGGGGTAAGTTAAATCGGCAGGCAGCTTTTCTTTTAAACAGATTTCCGCAATCTCAAATTCCGGCAGCGGGCCTTTTTCCAAAAGCTCAACGAAAAATAGGCGCCCAAAACCGGTTTTCTTTTCCGTTACGGAGTAATCGCAGATCTCTTTTATCTCATATTTCAAAGCCCCTGTCTCCTCAAACAGCTCCCTTTTTGCCGTCTCTAGAATACTTTCGCCAGGTTTTCTGCGCCCCGCGGGCATTTCCCAACCGGACCGCTTTTTCTGGCGGACAAAGAGCCATCGTTCCTTATATCTTACGGCCAGGACTGCATAATAAAGTTTTTCTTCTGGTGTTTCGCCCAAAGCATAAAAACGAATCTGCAAAAAATCCCCCCTCTTTTTACTGAAGCGCTTTTATGCGCTCGTTCAGCGGCGGGTGCGAGTGGTACAAAAGTACGGCGAGGGGATGCGGGTTTAAGTTTGCCAGGTTTTCCCGCGCCAGCGTTTTCAAAGCCGAAATCAGCCATGCACCCTCCGTAAGTTCAGCCGCGAAGTGATCAGCCCTGTATTCTCTCTTACGCATCATAATATTTAAGGGGATGCCTAAAATTAAAGTGACGGGCTGCAGCAGGATGGAAAACAAAATCAGGGAAAAGCCGAAATGGATGCCGGAAAAACCGAAGGCCGTAAAAAAAGCAGGATTCTGCAGAATCAGGCCGATGCCCGCGGCGAAAAAAGCAGCCATGCCGATCTGAAAAACTAACATTCGCGTCGTGTCTTTGTGGACGGCGTGGCCTAATTCGTGAGCCAGCACCGCCAAGATTTCCTCTGCCGACATTTTCTCCAAGAGCGTATCGAAAAGAATGACTTCCCGCGTCTTGCCGATACCGGTAAAAGCAGCGTTGGTTTTAGTGGAACGTTTCGAAGCATCCATAACGGATATAGCTGTGACGTTAAACCCCACATCCGCGGCAAGTTTTTCAATCCGAGACCGCAGGGAGCCTGCGGGCAGGGGCGTAAATTTATTAAACAACCTTAAAAACACCTTGTTTAAAACAGTAAAGAGCAGCACCATTAAAACACTGATTCCAACCCAGGTTAAAGCGATAAATGACCAAAGATTGGCGGCAAACCGCAGGTAAAGGAAGTTAATGCCTGCAACAATTAACCCGCCCAGCACTAAGGTCAGGGCAAAACCGAGGATTGTATCTTTCACAAACGTACGCTTTGTAGTCCTGTTAAATCCGTGCCGCTCTTCAATGGAAAAGGTGGCGAAAATTCGAAAAGGCAGGCCGATTAGAATAAGCAGCGATTGGTAAACAGCGAGGAAATAAAGGGTTTGTAAGATGGGGCTGCTTGTCCAACTGCCCACTACCTCCTCCAAAGACGGCAGGAACCTCAGCAGCAGAAATATTAAAACGATAAGGTTAAAGCCTCTCCGCAGCAGGCCGAAGTTGTGCAATTCCAAAGAATAAGCCAGCCATTTTTGGTAGCGTCCTTCATCGTAAACATCCTTCAATCTAGGAGGAATCGGTTTTGTACTGCTTTTTCTGTTGAGCACCGCTACCACAGTCTCAAAAATATAAACGGCAAAAAGCAAACCGATAACCAGCCATTTCATTAAAACCACCTCCGTGGATCCTTATTGGCCGCCGCTCCATGCCAGAACGTGTTTTTTAAAATACTGCCCGATCTTAACTACTTCTCCCATTACCATCTCAATTGACTCTTCTGTTTGGAACCAATTCTCCCTGTTGATCCCGCTTTTACCTACCACCGGCGATGTAAAAAAGATTGTGTCTTGGGGAAAGACCGTTTTGTAAGTCAAAAGTGCCCGCCTGGAATGAAACGCTTTACAGACTAAAATGGCTTTTTTGACCTGCAGGCCTTCTTTTCGAATAATTTCCAGCGAAAACTTGGCATTTTCAAAAGTGTGAGAAGCGCGCTCCTCCTTTAAAATTGCTTCTTTGGGCACACCCAAGCGCACTCCTACCTCTTTTAGATACTCCCCTTCGGAGGAATACTCGGGGATCCTATGGTTGTAATGGCCGGAGGGTAAAATCAAAGGAGCCAAGCCCTGTTTGTAAAGCTGAGCCGCTCTTTCCATGAGCTGGGCATGGCTGCCCCCGGGAATCAAGATAATATCAGCCGGTTTTGAAACATTTTCTGGCACGAAAATAAAATCGGTGATCGCCTCGAAAGGAAACTTCACTGCAATATTTCTCTCCTTCAAAAAACACTTATCTTTTTGTGCGGACAAACATTAACCGCAATGTCACTTTTATCGCAACAGCCGAATTGTTCCCGGCCGCCTCCCGGAGACCCGCGGTTCGTTAAGATGGCTGCGGACAGCGCCTAAACAACTCCTTTGTGCCCTATCTTTCCTCAGAGATCGGAAACTGCGATTATAACCGGGAAACCTTCTGTTTCAAGGAAAAATCCGCCATAGCGGCAAACTCAAGTTTTACCCTTTTTCTAACTTCCCGAGGCTCGTTGGCAAGCCTTCTTTGCACCTGCTTCCGCATGCCTTTGGATAAATCAGGGCCGTGAACAAAATGGCCCCGGCGGGCCAAAGCCCGTGCAAGTCTGCCTGTACCGCAGGCTAATTCGAGAATCGGTCCGGGATAGTTCTTGGCATATTCTAAATAAAAAGGAATATCTGCCCGGACGATGTCCCGGCTGTCCAAGTCGGTGTTTTGATATAATTTAGGCCGATTTTCCGTTTCCGTCACGCCTTCAGCGCAGCCTCCGGAAATGTTTAGAGTTTTTTACTTTCCCCAGATCGCCGGGAACCACAAACCACCGGGTGAAACCGCACTGTTCGCAGACGATGATCCTAAATTTCGCCGGTTTTAAAAAACCAGTGCCTGGCAAAAAACTCGGCCCGTAACCGCCGTTAGCCGCTGTGTCCGTAAAACATAAATCACCGCTGCCGCAGTGCTGGCATTCTTTTTTCATTTCATCTATCCCTTTCCCTCAGGTTTTGCAACACATGGCGATTATTACCAAATTCAACAACGACTGCGCCGTACCTTTTCTTTCAGGCAAGAAATTGAAAGCAATTTTTCTTAAAGGTTTAGAATTAATCCCTGGTAAAAAAATAAGAAAAGTGACAGCCATTATTATAATGGCACAAGCGGGGGCTTCATCAGCGGTAGCGGCGGAACCGGTGATGAAAGAATTCATTCCGCCGAAGAAGGCGGATCGGGATTAGTAATCCACTTTAAGACTTCCAATGTTCAGGCTCTTTTCAACAGAGTGGTAAAGATAGGCTTAGGCCTTTTAATCATTCTGTCCGCGCCTGTTACCCGGCCCCGGGAGGCGAAAGTATTCGAACCGCTGGATCCGGCCATTCTCGCTCTCGGCAAGAAACTGCAATAGGCGGTTTATAAAGAGATTTCCCCGGCCCAAACGGGTAAAATCTTGCAATTAAGGCCCGTTAAAAACAAGGAATTAACGTTTCCGGGAGAAACTCTCTTTGGAAAGAGGAAAAATGGGGTGTATTCAATGCTGATAATTAAAGCTGGGACACTAATCGACGGCCTGCGCGACCATCCTACCCACAACCAAGCGCTGTTTATTGCAGACGGCAGGATAGTCGAGATCCTCCCGTTAGAGCAAACCTGTCTACCGCCAGATGCCGAAATAGTTGACTGGCGGGCAGGCTGCGTACTCCCGGGGCTTATCGACTGCCACGTGCACCTTGCCTCCCTGGGGGCTGCCGATGCCAGGCAGTTTAAAGATGACCCTGCAGCCGCTTTAGCCCTGCGGGCTGCAGCCAACGCTAAAAAGACGCTGAAAGCGGGTTTTACAACTGTCCGCAACCTGGGTTCCAACTTTGATGTGGACATTCAACTTAAAAAAGCAATCAATGAAAATATATTACAAGGCCCTGAAATAGTTGCCAGCGGCCGCTGTCTTGCCATCACCGGCGGGCACGGGCACGAGGGCGGCATTGAGGCAGACGGGCCTTGGGCCGTAAGAAAAGCCGTCCGCACTTTGCTCAAAAAAGGCGCCGATGTGATTAAGATCATGGCGACAGGCGGTGTTTTAACGGAAGGTGTTGAGCCGGGAGCCGCTGAATTTTCTTTGGAAGAATTAAGTGCCGCAGCCGAGGAAGCCCACCGGGCCGGGCGCAAAATCGCCACGCATGCCCATGGTAATATCGGCATTAGAAACGCCGTTGCCGCGGGTATTGATACTATTGAACACGGGGTTTTCCTCGACGAAGAAACTATTGCACTGATGCTGGAAAAAGGCACGGCTTTAGTGCCCACTCTATCAGCGCCCCATAAAATCAATGCCCACGGTAGACAGAGCGGTATCCCCGAATATGCGGTGGCGAAAAATGCCAAGATTTTTGCGAATCACGCCAAGAGTTTCCGCTTGGCCTGGGAAGCGGGAGTGACAATCGGCCTGGGCACCGATGCGGGAACCCCCTTAAATTACCACGGCGAAAACGCCGGCGAATTGAAACTAATGGTAGAAGCGGGCATGCAGCCTATGGCTGCCCTGAAAGCCGCTACAAGCAATGCCGCCGAGATTTTAGGTTTAGCGGGGGAAGTGGGCCAATTAACGGCGGGGGCGAGAGCGGATTTTCTGCTCCTTAAAGGCAATCCCCTGGAAGATATCGGCCTGCTGACCGCAGCTCAAAACATAGCTGCTGTTTACCGCAGCGGTAAAAAGGTTTAAATCGAAAGGGGCGGCAGCCCGCGCAAGAACTCCAATAACTCCCGGCGATCGCCCCGGCGAAACTTTGAAATATCGGTTTCGTGTCGATTAATTAAATCATCGGTTACCAAAAAGACAGCCATACCCAGCTGGGCGGCGACAAGGTCTTCCTGTACGTCATTGCCGATCATTAAACAATTTTCCGGCGCAGCACCGATGGCGGCCAAAATTTCTTGGTAGTATTGTAAGCTTGGTTTCGTGTAACGTGAATTTTCGTATGTCGTGATTAAAGTAAAATCAGTTTCGGCTAAGCCCGCCCAGCGCAGCCGCTCGAAAGTCGCCGTTTTAGGAAAAACGGGATTGGTCGCCAGCACGAGCTTATAACCCTTAGCCTTTAAAACCCGCACATATTCGGCGGCCAGCGGGGTCGGTTCAACTACTTTGGCAACCCTTTTGAACTCCTGTCTATAAAAGTTATCAAATTCCCGGATATGCTCTTTTTTATCGCCGCCGAATGTTTCCAGAAAGAGGCTCCAAAAAACCTCTTCGTTGGTCAGCGACCCGTCATTTTGTGTCATGGCGGCAAAGCCGGCCATAACAGTCTCGACCAACCGCTCCGCTTCCCAGCCGAGGGAAGTACCTTTGCGTGCCACTTCCCGGAGATAAGCCCCGGTGAATAAATCAAGATCCATGGGCAGTAAAGTCCCATCGAGATCAAATAAAACCGTGTTCACCTGCACCCTCCTAAATCTTTAACTGTTCAACATGTTTTGCATCATTGTTCCATTTCAGCCTTGTTGCCGCCTAAAAGCCTTTTTACATCTAAAAACACCTGATCTACGGTATACGCTTGGGCTTTGGCGTAAGTAAAATAACCGCTGTGATAAAGTTCGCTGCCCGCGGCAGTGCCTTCGGGACAGTCCCGGCGCCAGGCCTCTATAAGCTCCGCTTGGCGGGGATGTTTGCGCCCTAATTCAAAAGCCGTCATCAAGGCGGTTTGCAAGCCTGCCAAAACCGCGGGAGCCAACTCTGTTTTCAGCTGTTTGCTGGCCAGGTAGGCCGTGGCGTCCCTTAAAGCCAGTGAACCGGCAACCCCGTCTTTTGCCCCGTATTTAATGCTGCGGATATGCATCATCACCATGGCTCCAAAACACATGGGGCACGGCTCTAATGTAGTATAACATGTGTAAGATTTAATTCGGGGATGCTCATCTCTTTTCAGTTGGCTGAGGGCAATCATTTCCGCATGCGCCATATTGGTTCCCCGGAGGGCCGAAGGCGATCTTAAATCAAAGATGGCGTTGCGCCCTTCCGCCCGGACATTACCGTCCTGATCGACTATCACACAGCCGACAGGGACGGTACCGCTTAAAAACGATTCCCAGGCCAACTGAAAGGCGCGCCGCCAGATTGGCTTTATCTCATTTCTCATCTTCTTGGGCCCTTCTGCCAAATATTTCTTGGTGGACAGCGTAGATCCGCTTCAGCTCTGTAATGGGTTTTTCATGATCGTCCACCCGCAGATCGACTTTTACGTCATTAAAGCCGCCGTAGCCTGCCTTTTCCTGCACCACTAAAATTGCCGCTGACTGCTTGCCGCGGGAATCACCGCCTGCCGCTTGGCCTGCCTCCAGTGCGCTTAAAAGCCTCTCTGCCAGAGGGCCTTCGCTGTTTTGAAATGTTTCCACCAGGGCAGTAACCGTCTCTTCGCTGACCAGAATATTTCCCTGGGCCGTAAAGTTTTCTCCGGTTACGCCGCCCGCCCAATCGAGGCATTCATCACCTGTAAAGTTGGCCGCACGGCCTTTGGCATCGACGATACCTACCTGCCTTTTGGCTCGGCCCGGATCTTCTGCAATTAATAAATCCAGTACTTCTTGAGCTGACTTGCCCGCCGCTAAGAGCTCAAGTCCCTTAGGGCCGAAGGCCGTGTTGGCATACGACTGGGTGGCAATTGCTCCCACGCCCGCTTTAGCCCAAGGCACAACCGCACCCACGGCAATAAATTTGGATTGGACGGCAATGCCCCACTCCTGGGTATTCGGATCAAAACCAACGATAGAAAACGTGTTCACAACCTGCTTACTCACGAAAATCCCTCCCTTGATTTTTAAAACACTGCGCTTACATCAAAGCTTTTTGGGTACCCTAAGCCTAAATAAACTATGGAGGCAAGCATGCCTGAAATACTGCCGGAACACCAACCGCCCGAAGAACTTAGCGAAAAAGAACGCCGACAACTTACCGCCCACACCACTTCCCGTTTGGTGTGGGGCGAAGGCAACCCCGAAGCCCCAATATTTATCATTTTAGATAACCCCGGTGCCAGAGAAGATCCCAAAGGGCAGCCCTTTCTCTGCGGTACAAGGGATACCCTTCTTTCAGGGGCTCTGCAGGCGGGCTTCAACCTGCAAGATCTGTATGTAACTTACCTTTTAAAGGCACGTCCCGTAAAAAAATACGATAAGGCGGCGGCCAGGGAGTTTGCGAAGAAATATCTTTTCCGCCAGGTCGCAAGCCAGCGGCCCCGGGTCGTTTTCTGCCTGGGCAACGTGGCTGTCCAAACATATTTCCAAGACCCCGCGGCGGAAGTAAAACACCTGCGGCAAAAATCACACCTAATCAGGGGCTTTCCCACCGTCGTCTCCTACCACCCTTTGGCGGTACGCCGCCTGCCCAACCTGAGGCCAGTTTTCAACGAAGATTGGTCCTTGGTAAAAACACAGCTAAAATCCCTTTAGTGTAATATTCACCCTGCGGGCGTTTCTTCCTACCAAGAATATTCTTCTTCCTTTCTTTAAAAGTTTGCATAGTGTATAATAAGGTTAGGCAATTGTAAACCATTTATTTCGCAAGTCGGCAGATCTAGTTCAGGGAGGAATGGCAATGAGTAAAAAACAAGCATGGAAGTTTGCCACTAAAGCAATCCACGGCGGTTACAGGCCTAATGCCGCCGGTGCCTTGGTCAGCCCAATCTATCAAGCTTCAACATTTACTTTTGAAACGGCGGAACAAGGGGCAAGGCGGTTCGCTTTGGAAGAAGAAGGCTACATCTACACTCGTTTAGGCAATCCCAATTCCAGCGAATTGGAAGAAAAAATAGCGCTACTGGAAGGCGGGGAGGCGGCTTTAGCCACAGCTTCGGGCATGGGGGCCATTACCTCCGCTTTTTGGAGTGTACTTAAGGCTGGCGACCATATTATTGCCGGTGACGCCCTTTACGGCTGCAGTTTCGCCTTTTTAAATCACGGAGTGCAGAGGTTTGGGATTGAGGTTACTTTCGTCGATGCCCGCGATCCTAGTAATATTGCGGAGGCTCTGCGCCCTAATACAAAAGTCATTTATTTGGAAACACCCGCCAATCCCACCCTCGGTATCGCCGATATCTCCAAGATCAGCTCCTTGGCCCGCGAAATTGAGGGCTGCTTAGTCTTCGTCGACAATACTTTTGCTACCCCTTACCTGCAGCGGCCTTTGGAGCTGGGCGCCGATGTAGTTTTGCATTCGGCGACAAAATATTTAAACGGCCACGGCGATGTCATCGCCGGGTTAGTTGTGGGCAGGAAGGAATTTATTGATGAAGTGAGGCTTTTTGGGGTGAAAGATATGACTGGTTCTGTTTTAAGCCCCTTTAATTCCTTTTTAATCTGCCGCGGCATGAAAACCTTGGCTCTGCGCATGGAACAGCACTGCGCTAATGCACAAGAAGTGGCGGAATTTTTAAACGGGCACCCCGCGGTTGCCCAAGTATATTACCCTGGTTTAGACAACTTCCCCCAATACGAGTTGGCGAAAAGACAAATGAAACTGCCCGGCGCCATAATCACTTTCGAACTCAAAGGCGGCTACGATGCGGGGCTTCATTTAATGAATAACGTTAAGCTTTGCGCACTGGCGGTAAGTTTAGGCGATACTGAAACCTTAATCCAGCATCCAGCCTCCATGACCCACTCGCCTTATTCGCCGGCAGAAAGAGAAGCCTGCGGTATTACGGATGGTTTAGTTAGGATTTCGGTCGGCTTAGAAGATGCCGCGGATATCATCGCCGATCTAGCGGCGGTACTGGACGAACTTTAAGAAAAAGCACCGGGGGCCCCCGGTGCT
>JBHGWS010000106.1:0-47681 GCA_041936745.1 Candidatus Darwinibacter acetoxidans | reverse complement strand
GATGGTTTTGTTTAAAACAGCGTTTGTATCTACCAAGAATAGAAAGTTTTGGTAGCCCAATTCCCAATAAAGGTACAGGATGAGGCCTGCCATCAGATCAGTTTTGCCGCTCCCCGTCGCCATATTGAATAAAACGTGGTTGATATTGCGAAAACGAAATTGGTCGGACGCCTGGGAATAGTGGAAAAAACGCAGCGCTGCGTTTTGGTAACTGCGAAAGGTGTGCACCATATTATCTTTTAGATAAGCCGGGGGCCGCCAGGCTATTTGATCGTTGAAGAGGCTTGCGTCCAATTCTTTCAGCTCTGCCAATAAAGGGAGGGGTAGATTTTTCCCGGCCACGTTATTCACCACCTTCGGCGTAGAAACTTTTGTTAAAGGAATAATCGCTGGGGGCGATTAAGTTTTTGACGTTCGCCTCATCGATCTCGGAATAATTGTAATACAATTGGTTTTTATCCACGATCTGAAATAAGATTCTTTTCTGTTCTGCAAAAGAAAGCTTGGGAAGCGTATCTTTCAATTGAGCCAAATCAAGCCTGAAATCTATGTCCGCGGCCGACAGCATTGACTCAAACACTTCTTTTAATTCCGCCTCATCTTCAGCAGCGCGGATTTGGTCCAAGAAACCCGCGTTTTTTTCCATCAGTTCCGCGTAAACAAAGCTGCCGCCGCCCCGCCAGCCTTCATCTTTGGAGATGCCGCTTTGTTCCCCTTCTATGACCTTCTGCAGCCTGGGTACCGTTGTGGTATTGATGTAGTCCATCTGTTCCACCCCGATATACCTGCGGTTCATCTTGTGAGCGACAGCCTGCGTTGTACCGGAGCCCATAAAGAAATCGAGGACGATGTCCCCTTCTTCGGTACTGGAGGCAATGATGCGCTGCAGCAGTTTTTCCGATTTTTGGCCTTTAATTTCAGGCACCCCCAGCATTTTGGAGACCGATTCGCCGGAAAAAGACATAATAGCGATGCTGTTTAAATCGTCGTATTCGTTGCCGTTCCAGATATCTTCTAAGGGATAGCGTTTGGGCCTGTTTTTGTGATTTAAAAAATCATATATTTCAGCTGCCTTGGATTCAGCAAGTCCCGCAGTCTTGATCAATTCCCGCACGTCTTCTCTGGAAACGAGGGGCTTAAATTTTTCGTTGGAAATATAGAGCTTGTTGAAAAAGACTTTTTCCTTATTCTTACAGTAATACAAAATGGTGTCGTGATTTCTCACATAATTATTCACCGCTGTTTTATAACCGGAAACCCAGCCGATCCGCCAAATCAGCTCGCGCTGAAAGTTTTCTTCCCCGAAGATTTCATCCATTAACACTTTTGCGTAGTGCACTTGGTTGTAATCGAGCTGCACATAAATTGAGCCGTCCTCGCTGAGTAAATCCCAGGCCGCTTCCAGCCTGTTTTTCATGAAAGTAAGCCAGGTTGCCCGGTTGAATTTATCGTTGTATTTAAAGCTGTCACTCCCCGTATTATAGGGAGGATCGATATAAATCAGTTTGACCCGGCCCGCATATTTTTCCCTCAGTGTATGTAAGGCCAGTAAATTATTGCCTTTGATAATCAAGTTGTCCTCTTCACTAAAGCTGTCAACTTTTTGGGCCCCGTTTTGATCGTATTTTTTGGCATTAACCAAAATTTTTGGATCCAACAAAACATCGATTTCTTCCCGGGCGATGATTTCATTTAAGAAAGGCTCATTGGGCCGCAGGTCATCTGCCTCTGTATCCTCTCTGCTCATGCTCGCCTTTAAGATACTGTCTTTATAAGGGAAGCTTAAAACAACGTCAGTTGATTCGGCCAAAAAACTGCCCGCACTGGTTAAACCTATTTTCTTCGTATATTTTGTATAGGAGTCTTCCCAATACTCGTCTGCCTCCAACAGATCAATCAGCTTATTTACCTGAATAACGGTGCCGCCTGCAGCCTGAAAAGTAAAGTGTTTGCGCATTGTCCCGTCTTTCAGGATTGCTTCCAGTAAATCTTTGTCGTAATTATCTAAATCCCGGATAACTCTGTTTTTGTTGAGGATTTTAGCCGTGAAATATTTAGTGCCAAACCGGGCTAAAATTTCGTGCAGTGCTTCGTTAATCTTCGTTTTCATTTTGACCTCCCCCGGAGCGGTTATATTTACCACCATCTCTTATTATAGCGGAAGAAGATTTTTGGGAAAAGTAAAAAGACCGGTTTGCCGGTCTTTTAAGCGATGGTGGACCCAGACGGAATCGAACCGACGGCCTCTTGAATGCCATTCAAGCGCTCTCCCAACTGAGCTATGGGCCCAAAAATGGTACCCCCAACCGGATTTGAACCGGTGCCTTCGCCGTGAAAGGGCGGTGTCCTAGGCCGCTAGACGATGGGGGCGAATATTAACAATGGTGGTTCCTGCTGGAATCGAACCAGCGGCCTCTGCCATGTCAAGGCAGCACTCTAACCAACTGAGCTAAGGAACCCGGTGGTGCCCAGAGCCGGAATCGAACCAGCGACACGAGGATTTTCAATCCTCTGCTCTACCGACTGAGCTATCTGGGCAGATATGGCTGGGGTGCCTGGACTCGAACCAGGGAATGCAGGAGTCAAAGTCCTGTGCCTTGCCGACTTGGCTACACCCCATTATATGGCGGAACCGACGAGATTCGAACTCGCGATCTTCGGCGTGACAGGCCGACGTGTTAACCAGACTACACCACGGCTCCACGATTTGTTGATTGGTGCGGAAGAAGGGACTTGAACCCTTACAGGATTTAACTCCTACAAGGCCCTCAACCTTGCGCGTCTGCCAATTCCGCCACTTCCGCATGTTTTTAGCTTGGAGCCGATGACCGGAGTCGAACCGGTGACCCCTTCCTTACCATGGAAGTGCTCTGCCTGCTGAGCTACATCGGCCCGATTGTTGACTGACGCAAAAATGGAGCGGTAGACGAGAATCGAACTCGCAACCTTCGCGATGGCAACGCGACGCTCTACCAATTGAGCTACTACCGCGTGGTGGGCGAAACAGGGCTCGAACCTGTGACCCCCTGCTTGTAAGGCAGGTGCTCTCCCAGCTGAGCTATTCGCCCAAGTTTCCGCTGATTGACCCGGACAGTTTCAAAGTATACCAGCACTTTGGGAGGATGTCAACTCTTTTTGCAGAAAAAATACTCCCGGGGGAAAACAGCCCGCTATGTCTTTCTACTCTGTTTACAAAAGTCCTCTTTTTGCTTGGTAAATAAACCTTGAAGGAGTTTTTCATCTTTAAGAGAAAATGTCTGTGTAAGTCTGTATTAGTAATATACCATAAAAGGGTGGTGTCATGCAAGTGCGGAAAACAAGTTTAGTTTTAGCAGCAGCGCTGGTTTTGCTGACAACAGGTATGGCCTGGGCGCAGGAAGGGCAGGGCATTCCCGTGGATATTCCGGGGACGGGAGTAAACTTCTTCCTCTACCGGTTCGAAGGGGACCAAAAGCCCTACGAAGAAGTCAACCAAATCTGGGCCAACCTAAGTGCAGCATTCGCCCAATGGGTTGAAGCAGGCCAAAAACCGGCAGATCTTTCAAAAGAAGACGTCCACGTAAAAGTTAATCCAACAGGCTCCGTCAGTATTTACATCAAGGAGCAGTTCATCGTAGAAGTAGACGACTATCATGCCAAGATCAACCGGGCAACCCCCCGCCAACTGGCGGAAATGTGGGCAGAAAACCTGAAAGCTGGCGTGGAGAAATTTGTATCTATCAACGAACTGAAAAAAATGTAACCATGAGAGCATAAAAAGGGACTTTTGGCATGCTGTCATTTGGCGTGTTAAAAGTCTCTTTTTATGGCTGAAAAGAGGGATGAAGCAATGCTCTATTTAATTTTTCTTCTCAGTTTAGCAGCAGTAACCAAAGGAGCGGATTGGCTGGTGGAAGGAGCCGTGGGGTTGACCCGCCTCTGGGGCATCTCCCAGGTAATTGTGGGAGCAACAGTGGTCAGTTTAGGGACTACGCTGCCGGAGAACCTAATTTCCTCCCTGGCGGCACTTAAAGGCAAAGGTGATGTTGTTGCGGGAACCGCCATCGGCAGCATTCTTTTCAATACAGCGGTGATTTTAGGCCTGGCGGCCATTTTAAGGCCTCCGCGCCTTGAGGATAAAGACACTTTTTTCAAAGCAGGGACCATGGCAGGCGTCCTAATCCTCTTTGCACTTTTTTCTCTGGATTTACATATTTCCCGTTGGGACGCTTTACTTTTTGTTGCCCTGCTCATTCTCTTCCTGGCCTCAAACATTCACAGCGGCAGGCGGACTGCCGAAAACGAAAAATTTGACTTCTCAAAAAGGGATTTATACTCTTATTCCGCCCGTTTAATCGTGGGCATTGCTTTAGTGGTGGGCGGCGCCCATTACCTGCTCGAATCGGGCGTTGCGATCGCCATGGTTTTGGGAATCCCGGAAGCCATCATTGCCATCACGCTTTTTGCTGTGGGCAGCTCCCTGCCTGAATTGATTACCGCCGTCACGGCGGCCCGCAGAGGTTACACGGGGCTTGTTTTGGGCAATGTTCTGGGGGCCAACACTTTAAACATCGTTTTTGTCGTTGCCACAGCAGGATTGCTTAGGCCGTTTTCCATTGATCCCGATGTGCTTCGCATCGATGTGCCTTCCAGCCTGCTGGTGATGGGTATTTTAATTGTGCCCGCTCTGTGGCGCAAGAAAATCAGCCGCCTGCAGGGTGTTGTAACCATCCTTTTGTATTTCGCCTATATTGCTTTTTTGCTATCTACCAATTAGGAGGAATTCCGTGTTAAAAGAACACCCCTACCAAGGAATAACCCTGCCCAAAAGAAAAAATCGGCCCTTTGTGGCCATCAATATGGTAACATCGCTCGATGGTAAAATTACAAACGGCGGCACTCAAACGCCCGCTTTGGGCAGCAGTTTCGATCGAGAAACGATGAATGTTCTCAGAAGCCGCTTCGATGCGGTTTTAACCGGCGGCAACACCGCCCGCCAGCACCCTTATTATTTAGGTGTGCCTGAAAGATACGAAAAAGTAAGGCTGGCAGAGGGCCTTCGGGCGCAGCCTCTCACAGTTATTTTATCCGGCAGCGGAAAATTGGATCCGGCAAGCCCCCTTTTCAAAAAGGCGCCGCGCAAGCCCCTTGTGATCACTTCAAAGGAAGGCGC
This sequence comes from Candidatus Darwinibacter acetoxidans, assembly GCA_041936745.1. Classification (GTDB taxonomy): domain Bacteria; phylum Bacillota; class Limnochordia; order Darwinibacteriales; family Darwinibacteriaceae; genus Darwinibacter; species Darwinibacter acetoxidans_A. Next base: position 42,529 of record JBHGWS010000106.1, on the reverse strand, counting down.
TGCAAGGGTGCCGCCCGCGGCCGGCCTGGAAATTGCGGCAGAGAGGATTGATCTAAAGTGGTTAACAAACCTGCTGTATGAAAAGTACGGCATAGAAAGGCTTTTGGTTGAAGGAGGGGCCGGCGTCAATTACCAATTCCTGCAGGCGGGCTTAGTCGATCGCCTCTTTTTTACCCTCACCCCCCACTTGGTTGGTTCCCGCTTTGATCTGACCATGGTTATGGGTGATGAAACCTTCAGCCGCCAGCCTCGGATCACACTCCTTTCTTATTTCGCCCATAAAAACGAACTGTTCCTCGCCTACGGGTTGGATTGGCAGGCCGGCCCGCCTTAAACCTAACGATGTTTCGCCGATATTGACAGGGGTGAGAAGTTGGCTTAAAGTAACATTAGAGCCAATTACTTCTGGAAGAGGTGCACAATGATTAATGTTATTAATAATAATAATGACCCAAGGTTTAACCTCGCTTTGGAGGAATATGCTTTAAACAATCTCTACCACGGCGAGGAACTGGTTATTATCTGGCAGAACGAACCAACAGTTGTGATCGGGCGCAATCAAAACACTATTGAAGAGATCAACGAACCATATATTAAGGAGAAGGGTATTCACGTTGTACGCAGGCTGTCCGGCGGCGGCGCGGTTTACCACGATTTGGGCAACCTTAATTTTACTTTTATAGTCGACAGCCGAAAGGATCTGATAACTAATTTTGAAAAGTTTACTGAGCCGGTCTTGGCGGCGCTCAAAAGTTTGGGCGTCCCGGCGGAATTTTCCGGCCGCAACGATCTGACCATCGAGGGCAAGAAGTTTTCCGGCAACGCCCAATACTGGTCCAAAGATCGGCTGCTGCACCACGGCACCATCTTATTCAACTCTGATTTGTCGGTAGTGCAGGAAGCGCTGAACGTTAAACCGATGAAATTGGAATCCAAAGGAATTAAATCTGTGCGGAGCAGGGTGACAAACATCTACCCCTACCTGTCCCGCCCCATGACTACCAGGGAATTCAAAGACGTCCTTTTGGAACATATGCTGGCAGGCGACGAGTATGAAAATTATAAGTTGACAGAAGCTGAGCTGGCGGCGGTTAAAAGAATTAAAGAAGAACGCTATGCAAGATGGGATTGGAACTACGGCCGCTCACCCGCTTTTGCCATTGAAAAATCAGCGCGTTTTCCCGGCGGGTATTTAAACCTTAAGTTCAATGTAAAAAACGGGCTGATCAAAGAGATCAAAATCTTCGGCGATTTCTTCGGTAAAAGGGATATTGACTCCTTAGCCAAAAGACTGCAGGGAACGGCTTACCGAGAGAAATCAGTCCGCGAATTTTTAGAGACCGCCGCTTTTGAAGAGTACTTTGCCAATATCAGCCGGGAAGAATTTTTGAGCTGCCTTTTTCAATAGGATTTCCGGGAGGAAAAACCATGTTCGGGGGTTACAAAATAAGAGAGGGTATACTGATCATAGTAATACTTCTCCTTTTTGCCCGGCCCACCCAGGATCAAAAAGTAGGCTGGGCACCGCTGGTCGATCACTCCGGGCGGGAAATAACACTGCCCTCTCACGTGGAAAAAATCTATGCGACGACAGAATCAGGCTTATTTTTAGTTTACTCTCTGCAGCCTGAGGCGATCATCGGCTGGAATAGGGGCTTAAACCCCTATTTAGAATTTGCCGTCAAGCCGCGCTTCCACTGCTTACCCACCTTGGGCTCCTGGGATCACGAATTTAAAACGATCCGCACGGATTTGGTGTTGGAACAACAGCCCGATTTGATAGTCCACTACGCCCCCGTTGACTCCTTCAATATGCTGTTGGCGGCTGAAATTCAAGAAACGTTGGGCATACCAACTGTTTTAATCGATAACAGCCTGCCTGCCCTCCCCGCTGCCCTGCGGTTTATGGGGGAAATTTTGGGCAAAGAGGCACGGGGCAGCGCCTTAGCCGCTTTTGTGGAAAATCATCTGGCCCGGGCGCAAGATTTTTTGACTGTTACGGAAGGCTTTGGCGAAATCCCAATCCACATTATTTCACCCTACCCTTTCGGCTACTTCGACAGCCTTTTGGAACTGGCGGGAATGGTTGAGGTGGAACCAAGGGGCGAAGGTGCTCTGCCCGATTTTGTTTTAGTCATGCCCCACAGCGTCCAAGATCCTTATTCGGAACTGGAAAAGGCGGGCTACAAGCGAATTTACCAAATTCCCAGTTTCCCCACGGAATGGCTTGACCCCACTTCAATCTTCGGCCTTTTGGGGCTGGAATGGCTCCTTTCCATCGCTTACCCGAACTTTTACGCCGCGGATTTGGGTGAAACCTACAAGCTGTTTATGGAAGTTTTTTTCGAGGTGAAAGTCACGTCCGCCATACTGGAGTGGACTTTACGCCGCAGTGGCATTTCTTACTAGATAAGCAAGAACATACCTTTGCCTTTTCTGCCCCGCTCAGATCATAATAGGGCAGGAGGTGGACTGAGAATGAAAAAAGGTATTATTACTGCAGTATTTATCAGCCTGCTGCTGGCTGTGAGCGTTGCTGCCGGTGCACAGACAAGCCATAAGATTCAACAAGGCGATACCCTGCGAAAAATCGCCAGGCTCTACGACACTACCGTGCTAGAACTTTTAGACCTAAACCCCGGTATTACACCGGACAACCTCAAAATCGGCGCCAAACTAAATCTGCCCAAGGAACCTCTTTACAGCTATCACATTATTCAACCGGGCGATAACGTTCACGCCCTGGCAGCGCAGTATCGGGTGCCCCTTGATGCTTTGCTTGCAGTTAACGGGATCAGTAACAACAAAGTTGTTGTAGGTGAAATGATTAAAATACCCATCCATTTGTATGAAAAGGAAGTCAGGCATACGGTGGAAATCGGGGACACTTTGTACAAATTGGCCGCCCAGTATCAAGTTACTCTGGGCCAATTGGCGGAGTGGAATAACCTCACCGATATTGATGTCATCGAAGCCGGCCAAACACTCATCGTTGGCTAGGCGAAAAAGGGGGTCTCCCCTTTTTCTACATAACTTAAGATCGTTTTCTTTTTTGCCGGAAAGCGTTTTTCCGGTCAGGTTCTGCAAGCAGGGCACGAAATATTTGATGAGTTGACGGGGAGGATGATAAAATGAAATTCCGACAGCAAACACTTGTCTTTCTTGTGGCCTTAATGCTGATAGCCGTAATCAACCCAGTGGTAAGGGGAGCTGAGTTTCGCAGGACTTTCTTATTGGAAGCGGGAGCCCGCTATGAAATCAGTGTCCGGATAAAAACCGATCTGGAGGATGCACCTACCTTAGCTTCTGTTTATATCCACGGTGAACACGGGGAATACCTGCGCTCCACCCAATTGAGCCGCAGCCTGAAAGGCCCTCACCAATGGCAGCATATCTCAACTGTTGTGACGGCGCCTTTAGGGGCGGAAAAGGCTACAGTTGTCTTCAGTGCACCGGCAGGTGTATTAATGGAATGGGACGAGTTTAATATCCGCCGAATAGAGGCGGACCGGGCCGCTGAGGCTCTGATCGAGCAGGGGCTTGTTTACACGGGCCTGATTGTCGATGCCAGGGGCCTGGATTTAAAACGGGGCATGAGCCCCCGCGTTTATTCCCAAGAGGGGCAATTGATCTACGCAGGTGTCACCGCTGCCTTTGAGTTCCTGCAGGAATACGGCATTGCCAGTTACGGGCAGGAATTGAGCCCGGAGCTTTTGCGCAGGATTCAACCGGGGGAAAAATCCGTCAAGGTATCCCCTTTGGTGGTGCGGGCTTTAGACGTCACCGGTTCAACCGAAAACAGTGTGATTATCAGCAATGACGATGCAGCCGCGATTTTGGACGCTCTCAATACTTATGATTTTCTCGCTCACTATTCCGTGATCTTTTTAGTCGATTAAAAGCACACAAAAACAACCCCTGATCTGAGTTGAAAGATCAGGGGTTTTTCTTGATCTATTCCAAGAAAAGCCTTATACTATATATGAACATATGAACACATATTCATATATTAAGGAGATGGAGCTGTGGGCAGTAAACTGGGGCCCCGCTGCGAGGTTACAGCAATCCACGCGGACGTTGTGGCCAAAGTGCAGGCGGCTATGCCCGGCGAAGAGGACTTAGTTAACCTGGCGGATTTTTTTAAAGTGTTCGGCGATACAACCAGGATGAAAATTTTATACGCCCTCTTCCAAGCGGAAATGTGCGTCTGCGATATAGCTTATTTACTGGGGATGAGCCAATCTGCCATTTCTCACCAATTAAGAGTGCTTAAACAGGCTAAGTTAGTTAAATTCCGAAAAGAAGGGCGGGTTGTCTATTATTCCCTGGATGATGAACACGTCCAGGCAATTGTTGAGCAAGGTTACAAACACATCAAACACAGTTGAAGATTTAAGGAGTGACGATATGCGCCATGTTTTCCATTTACAGGGTTTAGATTGTGCCAGCTGCGCGGCGAAAATAGAAACGGCCGCTGCCAAATTGGCGGATGTTGAAAGCGCGGTCGTGGACTTTTCCGCCGGCAGGATTGTGATCGATGCGGAAAAAGACAACAGCAGTGAAATTAAATTTGCCCTGCAGGAGATAGTAAGCTCCATTGAACCGCATGTAATTGTGACTGACAGAAAAGACACGGCAAAGCCGGAGCTTGTCACGGCCAGGAACATCCTTTTTATGTTAGGCCTTCTGAGTTTTTTTACAGCACTTTTCTTTCCCGCCGGTTCCTTTAAAAACGGCCTTTTCAGCCTCGCTTATTTTCTTGCCGGAGCGGAAGTAATCCTGCAGGCCGTGAAAAATATCAGGCAGGGGCAGATTTTTGATGAGCACTTCCTCATGTCCGTAGCCACAATAGGGGCCTTGGCCATCGGCGAGTTTCCCGAAGCCGCCTCGGTAATGCTCTTTTACCGTACCGGAGAGTTTCTGCAGAGTATCGCGGTGGATCGTTCCCGCAGATCAATTGCTGCCTTAATCGCCATCAGGCCGGAAATTGCCCACAGGAAAGTAGGGGATGCTCTGGAGGACATTCCCGTCGAAAAGGTGCGAATCGATGATATCCTGCTGGTGCGGCCGGGTGAGCGCATTCCCGTTGACGGCACAATTCTTGCCGGCTTTTCCGCTCTGGATACTTCCGCCCTCACAGGTGAAAGTATGCCCCGCACGGTTGCGGAAGGGGAAGATGTTTTGGCGGGGGCAATTAATTTAAGCGGACTTTTAACTATTAAAGCAAGGAAAGTGGCTGCTGATTCAACTGTGGCCAGGATCTTGGATCTGGTGGAAAACGCGGCAGTGAACAAAGCGCCCACAGAGGATTTCATTACATCTTTTGCCCGCTACTACACGCCCGTTGTAGTGGGGATCGCCGTCTTAATTGCAGCCATTCCCCCACTTTTTATCAGCGGTGCGGCTTTCAACGATTGGTTTTACCGGGCTTTGATTTTCCTGGTGATTTCCTGCCCCTGCGCCCTGGTTGTCTCCATCCCCTTGGGGTTTTTCGGCGGGATCGGCGGTGCTTCCCGGCAGGGTATTTTAGTAAAAGGCAGTAACTTCCTACAGGCACTGCAGGAAGTTGATACGGTTGTCTTTGATAAAACGGGAACTCTCACCTCCGGGAAATTCAGTGTAGAGAAGGTAACTGCTGCAGGTGGTTTCCAAGAGGATGAAGTTTTAGAAATGGCCGCTTTTGCGGAAAGCGTTTCTTCCCACCCCATCGCCCGCTCCATAACCGAGGCCTACCCTCAAGAGATAGACCCGGTGGAAATAGAATCTTTTGAAGAATTATCAGGCCTCGGTGTGCGGGCGCAGTGGCGCGGCAGAGAAATTTTAGTCGGCAGTAAGCGCTTGTTGGCAAAGGAAGGAATTTCAATTGAAGAAACTGCGGAAAACCCCCAGGTCTATGTCGCAGCCGAGGGGCAGTTTGCCGGAACGATTTCTCTTGTAGACAGGCCTAAAAAAGGCGCCAAGCAGGCCATTGCAGAATTAAAAGAACACGGCATCAAAAACATTGTGATGCTCACAGGCGATGCCTATCGGGCAGCCAAAGCAGTTGGAGACGAACTGGGCATCTTCGATGTCCGGGCCGAGCTTTTACCGGAGGATAAAGTGGCTGAACTGGCAAGAATAATGGATAACGGCAGGCCTAAGGGTAAGGTAGCCTTCGTAGGCGATGGCGTTAATGACGCCCCGGCTATCGCCCGGGCCGACGTGGGTATTGCCATGGGCGCTTTAGGTTCAGAAGCCGCCATTGAAACGGCTGATGTTGTCTTAATGAACGATGAACCTTTGGATGTGGCAAAAGCCTTAAAAACGGCTCGACGCACCAACCGCATAGTCTGGCAGAATATCAGCTTGGCTTTCGCCGTCAAGCTAATCGTCTTAAGTTTAGGCGCCTTCGGCTTGGCGACACTTTGGGAAGCGGTCTTTGCGGATGTGGGCGTGACGATCCTGGCGGTTTTAAACTCCGTCCGCAGCATTAACCCTAAGCTGAAGCCCAAGACGATTAAAACTCTCTAGATGCCTCAGCTTGTTCAAATTAAGCGCGGTAAAGGCTATAATAGACTTACCGCGCTTTTAAATTCAACAAGGAGGCAGTTATGAGACTAAAAGTTGGCTTGATTTCCGACACACACGGCTTGATCCGCCAGGAAGCCCGGGAGATCCTGCAGGGCTGCGGAGCAATAATCCATGGGGGGGATTTTGATAATGAAGGGGTTTTAGAGGAATTAGAAAAGATTGCCCCCGTCACGGCTGTGAGGGGGAATATGGATCGGGGCCCTTGGGCATCTTCCTTAAAAGTTATCGAAAGGGTAAAGATGGGCAGTTTCGCCATCACCGTGGTGCACAACATCGAAGATTTGGGCCGGGCGGAAAAAGCCGATCTGGTAATCTTCGGCCACTCCCATCGCTTCTTACACACAAAAAAAGACGGCGTTACTTACATCAATCCGGGCAGCGCCGGCCCGCGCCGCTTCACCTTACCCATCACCATGGCTGTTTTAACCATAGACGGTGAGGACTTGAATTTGGAGAAAATCACGCTGAAAGATCAACTTTGATAGTGGCGAAAGCCGCTCCACGGCTGTACAGTGGGCGGCGGTTCTTTAAATTCCAAAAACTCTTTTGTGGTAGGATGCAGAAAGCCGATCCTTTCGGCCCAAAGAGCAATCTGCTGCCTGCGGATAATTCTTTTGCCATAGCGCTGATCGCCAAATAAGGGGTGGCCCGCCTGCGCCATCTGCACTCTGATTTGGTGGGGCCTGCCCGTATGCAGTTGAATCCGCACTAAGCTTAACTCGCCGGCCATATCCACGACCTCGTAACTTAAACGGGCCTTTTTAGCACCGCGCCGGTTTTTTTCAACCACGCGCACCAAATTGGCTCTCCGCTCTTTTTTTAAATAATGGATTAAATCCCCGCGGAGAGGCTGCGGTTGGCCCCAAACCGCAGCCAAGTAGCCCTTTTGGAAGGTATCTTCTCTAATCTGCCGGGAGATGCGGCCTGCCGCTTTCGAAGTTTTAGCAAAAACCATCACGCCGCCTACCGGCCGATCCAAACGGTGAACCAAGCCCAGATAAACATTACCGGGCTTATTGTAGGCCTCTTTAATGTAATCCTTTAAAATGTCAAGTAAGTTGTCATCGCCCGTCCGATCGCCCTGCGCCAGCAGGTTGGGCGGTTTAACCACTACCAATAAATGATTGTCTTCGTATAGAATAGGGACTGTATTCATGGATTTTGAATTCCTTCCCGAATCATTTCTTCCCCGCTAAAGGCATCTGCCGCTCGTAACCGAAGACGGGGCTTGTCACCCTTAAAATTGTCGCGGCCTGCCTGCGCTTAAAGTCACTGCGATCTATAATACCCAGTGCCCAGTCAACTAAGTCCGAGGAAAACCCCTTAGCTATGATTTCCTCCCGAGAGAGGTTTTGATCTAAATAAGCTGCTATAATCGCATCCAGCGTTTCATAAGGCGGCAAACTGTCATCGTCCCGCTGATTGGGCCGCAGTTCCGCGGACGGCGGTTTTTCTATCGTGCTTCGGGGAATAATTTCTTTCGCCCTGTTAATGTAGTGGGCTAATTTATAGACCGTAGTTTTATACACATCGCCCAAAGGTGCCAAGCCGCCGCTCATATCGCCGTAAAGGGTGCAGTAGCCGACGGCCAATTCACTTTTGTTGCTGTTAGTTAAAACTAAGCCGCCGAACTTGTTGGCTAAAGCCATGAGCAGGCTGCCGCGGGCCCGCGCCTGGATATTTTCTTCCGCCACATTGAAAGCCGTGCCGGCAAACTGCGCCGCAAGGCTTTGCAGATATGCATCGTATAGCGGGCCGATAGGGATTGTATCAAAACGGATGCCCAAATTGCGGGCGAGAGCCTCAGCATCCCCGGCGCTGTGACTTGGCGAATGGGGCCCGGGCATGGTAATGCCCCAAACATTTTCCGGACCCAAAGCAGCGGCGGCGATTACCGCGGAAAGAGCCGAATCAAGGCCCCCCGATAACCCGATAATCACCTTTGCCATACCGCTTTTTCTCACATAATCCCGCAGGCCTAAAACGAGGGCCTGATAAATTTGCCCTACTTCGTTTTCTTCCCTCTCTGCAGCATTGCCCCCGCTGTTGAACGTAAAAGATAAAGCGGCAGTTTGAAAATCGGGCAGAAGTGCCTTTAAATTACCGGCGGAGTCCGCAGCCAAGCTGCGGCCGTAAAAAATCAATTCATCGTTAGCCCCCGCCTGATTGACCCAGAGAATGGGAGTTTTTAAATAAGCGGCGGTTTCCTGCAATCTCTGCTGCCGCGGTTTAACCTGCCCCGCCTGAAAAGGCACGGCGGTGAGGTTAATTAAAAGTGCCGCGCCATTTTTTTCCACAGCCGGCCCAAGTTCCTCGCCGATGAAAACGGCAACAGTGCCATCTTTTAAGGTAAGCGGGTTTAAAGCGGTGCCGGGGGAAAAGTATTTGTGTTCATCGAAAAGCACAAGCCGGCTTAACTGCCGCTTGTGCTGGATGCCTAAGATCTTACCGTTTTTTATAACAACGGCGGAATTAAAAAGTTTCCCCCCCTCCTCCCAAGGGAGGCCAAAAATTACGGCCGGCCGGGGATGCATGCGGGAAAACTTTAAAAGGTCCGTGAAAACTTCCTTGCTTTCTGCCAGAAAACCGGGCCTCAGAAGCAGATCCTTGGGGGGAAAACCGGTTAAAAACAGTTCGGAAAAAACGATAAGATCCGCCCCGGGGTTGCTCCGTACCGTTTCTTTTATCCTTTTCGCATTGCCTAAAAGATCTCCCACTGTGGGGTTAAGCTGTGCCAAGCAGATCTCCACAAAAACCCCTCCTTACGAGCGGACCCTGGCAAATGCCCCTTCGGGTACTTCCTCTGCCAGCCCTTTCAATTCACTGCGCAGCAGTAAAACGGTAATGACGGTGGAACCGACGTCGGAAAAGGGAAAAGCCCTAAAAACCCCTTGCAGGCCCCAAAACCTTGGCAGCACTAAAAGCAGCGGAATTAAAAGCAGTACCTGCCGGGAAAGAGATAAAAACGCCGCCCGCTTCGGTTTACCCACTGCCTGGAAGTAGTTGGCGCCCACAATCTGGAGGCCGATAATGGGAAACATGACCATGACGGTTTTCATGGCCCTAATGCCAAGGTCCATCAGCTCTTGATCCTGTCGCCCAAAAAGAGAAACCAAGGATACGGGCAGAAGGCGCGTGGCCAGAAAGCCCAATGTAACGATGGCTGTAGCACCGGCCGCGGCATAAAAAAGAGTTTCTTTCACCCGCTCATATTTTTTAGCCCCGAAGTTAAAACCGATGATGGGCTGGGAACCTTGGTTGATGCCGAAGATTGGCATCATAAAAAGAGTATTCACACTAAAGACAATGCCCATAGCGGATATAGCTAAATCGCCCCCGTAATGGGCAAGGCTTTTGTTTAAAATCAAATTGAGCACACTGGCGGCCAGCTGCATGGCAAAAGGCGCAAAGCCGATCGATACAATCTGCAGGACAACCGCAGGCTCGATTTTATGAACCCGCTTTAGATTCAAGCGCAAATGGCTTTTTCCCCGCAGGAAATAAGAGATGACCCAGGCGGCGGAAAGAGCCTGGGAAAGAATAGTTGCGAAAGCTGCCCCTTTAATCCCCCAACCGAATAAAAAGATGAAAACAGGGTCCAAAATTGTATTGGTAATGGCCCCGATCAGCATGGTAGCCATGGCAATTTTGGGGCTGCCCTGCGCCCTAATCATGTGGTTTAAACCAAACCCCAGGGCTTGGAAGACACTGCCGTAGAGAATAATGCTTAAATAATCCCTGGAATAGGGCAGTACGGCTTCGCTGGCTCCCAAAAGGCGGATTAAAGGATCCAAAAAGGTGATGCCTAAAAATGTAAACAGTAAAGAGATCAGGACTAACATGCCAAAAGCATTGGACATAATTGCTTCCGCTTCTTTTTTTCTGCCTTCGCCCATGCGGATAGAGATCAAGGCAGTGGCACCAAGCCCAATCAGCATGGCCAAAGCCATTTGGACCAACATAACGGGGAAAACGACCGTTAAACCGGCCAGGCCCAAAGGCCCTACCCCGTTGCCCACAAAGATTCTGTCAACTACGTTGTATAAAGCCTGGACAAGCATCCCCACTATTGCGGGGATTGAAAAACTAAGCAGTAAAGGCAGAATTTTTTCCTGCCCTAAACGTTCGGCGCGATCCATAACTTCACCCTTCTAAATTCATTCCTATTGATATATAAGTATACTCGGACTAATCCTAAAAGGCAAGTTTGTCCCCTATTGCGCGAACTGGCCCCGGCTTAACTCCCGGTGGCGGTAATCTGCCTTGATCCCTTTTTCCCGCAGGCGCCGCGCCAGTTCAATAGCGATGGCCACTGAGCGGTGTTGGCCGCCCGTACAGCCGATTCCAATGGTCAAACGGGCTTTACCCTCTCTAGCGTAAGCGGGTACAAGTTCACTGACAAGTGTCGTGAACTGTTTAAGGAAATTTTGGGTGATGGGAGGCTGCAGTACGTAATCAGCAACGGCGGGATTCTCCCCTGTTAAAGGCCGCAGCTCATCGATATAAAAAGGGTTGGCTATAAAGCGCACATCAAAGACGATATCCGCATCGATCGGTGCCCCGTATTTAAAACCGAAAGAAAACAGATCGACTGTGAGCGATGCGTGCAGCGGCCGACCTTGATAGATTTCGTTTAACCTAACCCGCAGGTCCATGGGCCTTAAATCGGTTGTATCGATGATTACGTGCGCCATTTCCCTAACGTCTGCCAAAAGCCGCCTTTCTTCCGCAATGTTTTCCGAGATGCTTTCCGGCGTTGCCTGCCCTTTAACCAAGGGGTGCAGCCTTCTGGTTTCACTGAAGCGCTTGATCAACACAGAATCGCTGCAGTCCAAAAAGATGACGTGGTAAGAATAGCCGCTGTTTTCCAGCCAGGCCAGCGACTGCCGCAGATCACCGAAGTATTCCCGCACCCTGATATCTATGGCGATGGCGAACTGCCTCGCTTGTTTAACCTGGCCGTGAAGATCCACTAAGCGGGGTAACAGTGCAGGTGGCAGATTATCTATGCAGAAAAAGTAGAGATCTTCTAAAACTTTCATGGCTTGGGTTTTCCCGGCCCCGGACAAACCTGTCACGATTACAAAATCAACATCTTTCACTTCAGATCACTTCCCAAACTAATTTTTCAACTCACTTTCTTCCCCGCTCGTTTAATTCTATCACAGTCGGCTCAAAAAGTTCTTAAGCTTAATCAGGGGCGGCCAGCAGACTTGCTTTTTGGCGAAGCGTTCCTTTTATTTTACGATACTTTAACGAAACCCCAGGTAGACAAGGTACCACTGAGATCAGCCGTCGGCTTGCCATTTCACTACCGGCGGCAGATTTCCTCTTTTTTTATTTTCTTTCCCGTGATCTTTTTTCCAGCCGCTTTTATTTTTCTGAGCATTCCCATCCTTACCTACTGCTGCAGTATTCAAAAACCAGCCCACTGCGGGAATAAGTGAAGCCGCGGTCTTTGCCGCGGCTTTAGTTTTAATGTGCTTTAACTTCTGTCCAAATCCTGTCGTATTCTTTCAGCGTTTTCCCCAGGTTGACGAAAACTTCTGTGTTAACTAAATCTTCCTCTTGAGGATAAATCATTCTATTGTCCCTGATTTCCGGCGGCAAGAGTGCTTTGGCTGCGGCGTTAGGCGTGGCATAGCCCGTATAATCCGCATTGCGGAAGGCTATTTCCGGCCGGTTTAGAAAGTCGATGAACTTTTCTGCCCCCGCTTTGTTTTTAGCCCCTTTAGGAATGGCTGCCACATCAAACCACAGGTTCGTGCCTTCTTTCGGGATGGCGTAGGCTAAGTTTGGGTTTTCTTGAAACGCATAAGTCGCTTCACCTGACCAAACCAGGGCCAATGCCGCCTCTTCCGCCACCATTTTATCTTTACCCTCATCGACAACATAGGCAAGTACGAGCGGTTTTTGTTCTTTTAACAGCTCGCCTGCTTCCCTTAACTGCTCAAAGTCTAGAGTGTTAAGGGGATAACCGAGTTTCAATAAAGCGGCTCCGATTGAATCGCGCTGGCTGTCCAGCATCAGAATCTCTTTTTTGTACTTGGGATCCCAAAGGATATCCCAGCTGTCCACCGGATCATCGACCATCCGCGTGTTGTATAAAATACCCATGGTGCCCCATTTATATGGTACGGAGTATTCGTTGTTAGGATCATAATCGTGGCCTAAAAACCAAGGATCGATGTTTTTAATATTCGGGATGTTCTTCATGTCGATTTTCTCCAGCATGCCCTCTTCGATCATTCTTGTGAGCATGTAATCAGAGGGGAAAATGACATCGTAAGAACTGCCGCCCGATTTAATTTTAACGTACATGTCTTCGTTGGTTGCGAAGGTATCGTAGACTATTTTAATTCCCGTTTCCTTTTCAAATTCGCCTAAAATAGTCTCATCGATGTAATCTCCCCAGTTGTAGACATAGAGTGTCGGTTTATCTTTTTTACAGCCGGTAAAAACTAAACTGAAAACTAAAAGACTAAGCAGAATAAGCACGAACCTGTTTTTTGGAGACATTTTTACCATTCCTTTCTTTTCTTTCTTCCCGCACCTGGCGCACATTCACAATGACAAGCAGAATCAAAACAAAAGTAAACATCAAAGTGGACAGCGCATTGATTTTAGGATTGATGCCCTGCCTGGCCATGGAAAAGACCGTGATCGACAGGGTGGAAACCCCGGAGCCTGTTGTAAAGAAGCTCACGACGAAATCGTCAATAGACAGAGTAAAGCTGAGCAAAAGCCCTGTGATGATACCGGGCATTATCTCCGGTATAATAACTTTCCAGAGTGCTTGGCCCGGTGTTGCCCCTAAATCTAAAGCCGCTTCGTACAAGTGTTTGTTAAGCTGCCTCAATTTGGGCAGCACGGACAAAATCACATAAGGAATGTTAAAAGTGATGTGGGCTAAAAGAAGCGTTACATACCCCAGCCGCACCCTGGCGAACACAAAAAGGATCATCAGGGAAATAGCGGTCACTATTTCCGGGTTCAGCACCGGGATGTAGGTGAGATTCATCACCAGCTTCTTCTGCCAGCCTCGGAAATTGTGAATGCCGAAAGCGGCCAGTGTCCCGATAATTGTAGCGATCAACGCCGCGGTGATACCGATAAACAGAGTGGAGTAAAGTGAACTCATAATCGCTCGGTCTTGGAAAAGGCCCTGGTACCACTTTAGGGTAAAGCCGCCCCAATGCCCTCTGGAGCGGGAGTCATTAAAAGAATAAACCATCAATACTCCAATAGGCAGATACAAAAAGACAAAGATCAGATAGATATAGCCGCGGCCGAATACATAACCCAAAGACTTACCCCAGGAACGAAATCTACCTCTCTTGCTTTTTTCTACCATAGGGCTACCCCACGGACGAGATTTGTTTCTATTGCTTTTTTCTACCATAGGGCTACCCCACGGATCAGATTTGTTTCTATTGCTTTTTTCTACCACAGGGCCGCCTCCTTTTCTTCCCCTTCAAAGAAGGACATAATCGCCATGCTGAAAAGAATGAGCACGATCATTACCAGTGAGATTGCCGAGCCAAAACCCCAATCCCCTACAACCAAAAACTGCTGTTCAATCAGATTGCCTATTAAGGTAAACTGGCCGCCGCCCAAAAGCCTGGAGATGACAAAGGTGGTTAAGGCAGGCATAAAAACCATCGTCACGCCGGAGATAACGCCGGGCAGGCTTAAAGGCAGGATGATCCGGAGAAAGACAATCAGGGAATTGGCCCCCAAATCCTGTGCCGCCTCCAGTACCCGCTCATCGATCTTACTTAAAACGGAGTAAATCGGCAGGACCATAAAGGGCAGGAAATTGTAGACCATGCCCAAAACCACAGCCGAGTTTGTGTATAAAATGTTGAGGTTAGGCAGGCTCAGCTTGCTTAAAACAACATTAATAAACCCGTTTCTTTCCAAGATCGTCAGCCAGGCATAGGTCCTTAAAAGAAAATTCATCCACATGGGCACGACAAACAACAGCATTAAAACGTTTTTCCGGCTGAAAGCCTTGCTCACCATCACCATCGCCGCCGGGTAAGCCACAAGCAGGCAGATTAGCGTGCTGATGGAAGCTAAAACAACGGAACGCCACAAAACCTTTAGATAAATCGGTTCAAAGAAGCGGGCAAAATTTGCCGCAGTAAATTCCGCCTCCGCAGAAAACGCGTAGTAGACGACCAGCAGCAGGGGAATTACGGTAAACAAAGCGACCCAAATCAAATAAGGGATAGTCGTGTAAGAGCGCTTCATATCTCCCCCGCCTTTCGCATGATGTGAATGTCCATGGGCTCTAAGCCCAGCCCCACTAAAGTGCCTGCCGGTTCCATAAGCGTGCTGTGCACCAGCCAAGAAAAACCGCCGGCCGTTTCCACGATCATTTCATAGTGCACGCCCAAAAAATTGACGGACCGCACGATCCCTTTTATTTTCGCGTTATCTGCCGGAATCAGCCGTAGGTCTTCCGGCCTGATCACCACATCCACTGCCTCATCCCGTCCAAAACCCTTATCCACACATTCAAAACTTGCCCCGCCAAAATCAACCAAGTAATCTCGGCGCATGATCCCATCGATGATATTGCTTTCCCCAATGAAACCGGCCACAAAGGCGTTTTCCGGTTCATTGTAGATCATTTCCGGTTCGCCGATTTGCAAAATCTCGCCTTCGTTCATTACAGCCACAGTATCAGACATGGAAAGCGCTTCTTCTTGATCGTGGGTGACATAAACAAAGGTGATGCCCAGCTGCCTCTGCATATTTTTCAACTCGTGCTGCATTTCCCGCCGCAGTTTCAGATCCAAAGCAGCCAGCGGTTCATCGAGTAAAAGTACTTCCGGTTCATTAACCAAAGCCCGGGCGATGGCAACCCGCTGCTGCTGCCCGCCGCTTAAGGAATTTACATCGCGCTTTTCAAAGCCCTGCAGGTTGACCAATTCCAGCATTTTGCCTATCTTTTGGCGGATAACCTGTTCTCCCAGCTTTTTAATGCGCAGCCCAAAGGCGATGTTTTCGTAAACATCCATGTGAGAAAAAAGGGCGTACCTTTGAAAAACCGTATTCACTTTTCGCTTATGAGGCGGGACGTTGACAATGTTTTTCCCTTCAAACAAAATAGTACCGTTACTTGCCTGTTCAAAGCCGCCGATTAAGCGTAAAGTAGTAGTTTTACCACAGCCGCTGGGGCCTAAGAGAGTTAAAAATTCATTCTTTTTGATACTGAGATCCACATCTGCCAGCGCAGCCGTTTCGTCATAAAATTTAGAGACTTTCTGCAGCTCAACAATGATTTCCCGCATGTGCCATCCCCCTTCCTCCAATTAAAAACTGGGCGGTGCCGCCACCCACAGAATTCCGGCTCTTTTTTTCCCCGCATTCGCAATATAGTGGCCGGCCTGCGCTTTGAAATAAAAGGCTTCTCCCTCACCGATCCGTTTCTTTCTGGAACCGAAATTAAGATAGATTTCCCCCTCCAACACATAACCGAACTCTTCCCCGTCGTGGGGGTCGTCAAAAGCGGTTCTACCGCCCGGTTGTAAATAAACGAGGATCGGTTCCATGCCGTTTTTTTGCGCGGTCGGGATCAACCAGTGAATCTCGCAGCCCAATTCATCATCACTTTTTATAGAGACGTCTTCTTCGGTGAAGACAACCCTTTCCGGGCCCGCATCGCTGAAAAAATCCGCTAAATTGGTGCCCAAGGATTCTAAAATATCCACTAAAGTTGCTATGGAAGGCGAAGTAAGTTCCCGCTCCAGCTGGGAAATAAAACCCTTGGAAAGCTCACACCGATCTGCCAGCTCTTCCTGAGTCAAATCATGTTGCATGCGCAGCCGTTTAATTTTCTCGCCTATTTTCACAGCGCAGCCTCCCTTTTGTTTCCCTATACTAAACTTATTGTTTAGATCCACTAAACAGATTTATTGTAACCAGTGCGGGAAACAATGTCAATACCCGCGGCAAAAAATTATTATAATATTTTCAGCCGCGGTGAATTAAATGGAAGTACGGCACTTAAGTTTTTTGTTTTTGAACCGATAAATAGATGACAGGAGTGGTTGGGGTGAACAGCTTTTATTTGGCAGGATTAACAGCTGTCCGTTATTTCCAAGCAGCGCAAGCTGATTTTATCCGCGCCTTGGAACGAATAGCCAGCGGAAAAAGGATTAACCGAGCCGCAGACGATCCGGCCGGCCTCGCCATCTCTGAGCGGATGCGCGCCCAGATTCGCGGCTTAAAACAAGCATCGCGCAATGCCCAAGATGCCATCTCCCTTTTAAACGTCATGGACGGAGGCCTCCACGAAACGCAGGCCATTTTACACCGCTTAAGAGAAATCTCGGTCCGAGCAGCTACCGGCACCTTAACGGACAGCGATCGGGCAGATCTTGCAATGGAGTTTAAAGAGCTGGTAAAAGCCGTAGATGAAATAGGGGAAAACACAAACTTTAACACAATTCCGCTTCTGGACGGGAGCCGGCCGGAATTAATAATTCACATTGGGGCCAATGCGGGGCAGAACACCGAGATTATCCTGCAGGATATGCGCGGGGCGGCTTTGGGGCTTTACGACGAAAACGGCGGCATTATCGCCATCGACAGCCAAGAAGAAGCGGACAAAGCCATAAGCATCATCGATGAAGCCATTTCCGCGGTTTCATCCCACAGATCTTATCTTGGAGCTAAAACGAGACGGTTGGAGCATACCGTCAACAACTTGGAAAACACAGCGATTAATCTGGCCGCGGCGGAATCGCGCATCCGGGATGCGGATATAGCAGAGGAAATGCTGAATTTGGTGCAGGCACAGATCCGCATGCAGGCCGCTTTAGCCATGGTGGCCCAAGCTAACGTTAATCAACAAATGATCCTTCGGCTTTTATGGCCCGCTTAAAAGAGGCTTAAGAGTGAGACGATAATAAGAATACGGGAAAAAACCGAATGCCTTCCGACATATAGTATAATGGAATGGAAGGCATTTCACTTTAGTCAAGCCGGGAGGGATTTTATGAGCGTCAGATACCAAACGGGGTCGAAAACCGCTTGGATTACCTTTGCAGGCAATGTGGTGCTGACTATCATGAAGGCAGTAATAGGTTTCCTATCAGGCAGCCTGGCCGTTTCTTCCGACGCGGCTCATTCCGCCTCCGATGCTGTGTCCACCATCTTAGTCCTTTTAGGTTTTCACATCGCCAACAAGCCGCCTGATGAAAAACACCCTTACGGCCACGGCCGGGCCGAAACTATAGTGGCAAAAATAATAGCCCTTATGTTGATCTTAATTGGGGCTAACTTTGCCTATACCGCCCTAAAGGTAATCCTGCGGGGCAGTTACCGTATTCCCGGCCAAAGCGCTCTTTGGGTGTCCTTGTTCAGCATTGCCGCCAAAGAGTTGATGTACCGCTATGCGTACCGTGTGGGCAAAAAAATTGACAGCCCGGCTTTAATTGCCGATGCCTGGCATCACCGCTCCGATGCCATTTCCTCCATTGCCGCCCTTTTAGGCGTGCTGTTGGCCCGCCTGGGCTATCCTATCTTCGATCCCTTAATGACGATTGTCGTCGCGGCAATCCTCATTAAAGTCGGCTGGTCCATGGCTTTTACCATCATCGATGAATTGATGGATGCCCAGGTTGATTCCAAGATCTTAAAGCGCATTAAAAAAATCGTGCTGGAAACGGAAAATGTTCATGCTCTGCACGATCTTAAAGTACATAAACACGGTGCAGAGTACCACGTACACTGCACCATCAGCATCCCCGCCGATCACACCATCGCCGCGGGCCACGACCTTACCCATTTAATCGAAAAAAACATCTGCAGCGAATACTCCGGCGTAACTCACGTCCACATCCACCTGGAACCGCACGAAGGCGTTTAGCCCACTTTCCGCATATATTTAAAAAGGGCTATAATGGTTTTCGCATCATTGATTTCCCCGTTATCGATCATATCTTCCACGTTAGCCAAAGGAACCCAGCGTACTTTAATATCTTCGCTTTCCCCCAGCTCTTGTTCTCCTTTAGTTAAATCGCGGGCCAGATAAAGATAAAGCACCTCATTGGTATAACCGGGCGTTGGATAAAGATGGCCCATGGGCTGCCAATTTTCCGCCCGGTAACCTGTCTCTTCCTTCAGCTCCCTTTTTGCGCATTCTAAAGGGTCTTCCAGGCCATCGATGGTGCCTGCGGGGAGTTCCAGTATGTTTCTTTCCGCGGCGGGCCGATACTGCTCCACTAAAAGCACTTTGCCATCTTCCACGACCAAGGTCGCCGCGGCACCGGGGTGATCTACCATTTTAAACTGCATAACCCTGCCGCCCAGCCAGACTTCTTTAGTAATAAATTTAAACACTGCCTTCACCTCTCACTCTTTTAATTCTGGAGAAAAAATACGGTTCCTGTCTATTTTGTCTTCTTTTGGCGGTCTCTTAAACCCTTATCCAAAATGATTTTCCTCAGCCGCAGAGCAGTCGGGGTTGCCTCTAAGCATTCATCGTCCTTTAAATGTGCTAAAGACTGTTCCAAAGTCAATTGGCGCGGCGGATTCAGCTTAATCAGATCATCAGAGCCTGCGGCCCGGATATTGCTCGCAGGCTTTTTGCGCGTCACATTGATCTCTAAATCCCCCGCCCGATTGTGCTCGCCGATAATCATGCCTGCATAAACTTCAACCCCCGGTTTGATAAACAAGGTTCCCCGAGCCTGAGCCCCCTCTAAGGCATAAGCAGTAGCAATGCCCGCTTCCCACGCTATGAGGCTGCCTGTCGGCCGCTGGGGGATCGATCCCGCCCAAGGGGCGTAATGAAAAAAGGCGTGATGCATAATACCGTGGCCCTGCGTCTCCGTTAAAAAAAGTGAATTAAAGCCAACGAGCCCCCGGGCGGGGAGCAAGAATTCGGCCCGCAGCCTGCCTGCTTCCAACGGTTTCATTTCTAGAAGCTCGCCCCGCCTTCTTGCCACCATTTCCAAAACCGTACCCAAGTAATCTTCCGGCACGTCGATCACCAAACGCTCGAATGGTTCTAAAAGCCTTTCCCCTTCCCGGCGCAAAACCGGCGCCGGCTTTGTAACACAAAAACTGTAGCCTTCCCGCCGCATAGTTTCAATTAAAACACCTAAATGAAGCTCGCCGCGGCCGGAAACTTGAAACTGCTGGGGTGAATCCGTTTCGCTTACTTTCAGCGCCACATTAATCTTGGCTTCCCGCCAAAGGCGCGCTTTAAGCTGGCGGGAAGTTAAAAATTCACTGCCCACCGCAGCTAAGGGGCTGTCATTAATTTGGAAAATGACGGTCAGGGTTGGCTGATCGACTGAAATGGCGGGCAGGGGGCGAGACCACCCGGGCTCATTAACCGTCTCCCCGATTTCTATGTCCTCTATGCCGCTGAAAGCGGCAATGTCGCCTGCCTGTATTTCGTCAACGGGAACCATCTCCAAGCCTCGGAAAGTATACAGCTGGCCGATAGTGCCCCTACGAGTTTTTTCCCTTTCGCTGTGCGTTAAAAGAATTTCAGCACCGCTTTTAATGACGCCGCTTTGAATGCGCCCCAGTGCGATGCGGCCCACATAATCGTTGTATTCTAGATCGCTGATCATCATCTGCAGCGGGCCCTCTTCCACAACGGGTGCGGGTATGTGATCACAGATAGCCTGCAGTAAAGGCTCTACCCCTTGGGGAGCTTCATTTTCTCGTTTAGTCACGGTACCGGCAAGGGCAGAGGCATAAAAGTAAGGAAAATCGAGCTGCTGATCGGAGGCGCCCAAAGCCACAAACAGGTCGAAGACCTCATCCAAGACGCGATCCGGGTCTGCCGCGGGCCGATCAATTTTATTAACCACGACAATTATGCTTAAATCCCTCGCCAAAGCCTTCTGCAGCACAAAACGAGTTTGAGGCATGGGGCCTTCCACCGCATCAACTAAAAGCAGGGCGCCGTCCACCATACTTAAGATGCGCTCCACCTCGCCGCCGAAATCGGCGTGGCCGGGAGTATCCACAATATTGATCTTGGTTTCTTTAAATTGAACGGCCACATTCTTGGCTACTATGGTGATGCCCCGCTCTCTTTCCAAAACGTTGGAGTCTAAAACACGCTCCTCTACTTTTTCGTGGGCGCCGAAAACGCCGCTTTGTTTTAGTATGGCGTCGACTAAAGTTGTTTTTCCGTGATCGACGTGAGCTATAATGGCTGCGTTTCTAATCTGCATAAAGTAGTGCCTCCCCCAAGGCAGCGCTCTTTTGCTGCCCAATGCCATTTTAGTATACCACAAAGGCAGCTTTGTCGAAAAGAAACGGCAAAAAAACATTTCCCCTGTTATTTTTTGTAAACCGGCACTGCTTTTTGGGTATACTATCCCTTACCAGAAAAGATTAAAGGAGCCGGTAATATGCCCGTACTGCAGTTGGTGCTCTACCCCGCCTTTTTATTTGTCATTATCTTATTCGCCTTAATTACTGTCCCCCAAGGGACACTGCGGAGATTATTCCCCTATGGCGTTACCTTGGGAGGGCTTTTGAACGTGACTAAAACTTACATCTTAAAAGATCTTCTCGGCCTGATCCACTATAGAAACCTGGGGGTTTTTGACTGCGGCGGCCAAATGTTTTTCGCTCCCTTGATTTGGACCTTCCTCATAATCCTCTTCCTTTATTTCTGGCCCAGGGATAACCAAATCCTGGCCGGTGCCTATTTTCTCGCCTGGGCAATCTTGGCGGCCGCTTTCGGCCAGGTGTTAAAGAATGCAGAACTGTTTGCCTGCGAACCCTGGCTTTATCCCCTGCCCAAGTTCTTAATCTTTGCCGGCCGCTTTGCCCTGACGATTTGGGTAGTTAAACCATGGCGGCGGCGCTTTTAAACCCAAGTCCTTAAAACTTTTTTAGCTTGTGTAATTTCAGGGTTAAGGCAGGGATTTCCTCGCATTTTAGAGAACTTTGTTGATAGAAAGATCTCTAAAAGAGGTGAGCCCAAATGAAGCGGCGGTTCGGCAGGCTGTTCCTGACCCTTTTAATCTTATTTTTCACTTCTCCAGCCCGGGCAGAGAAAATTGATGAAACTGATCTGGCGGCATTTTTTGCCGGAATATTTGCGGCCCAAATGGAGCAATACCGTGTTCCCGGCATTGCCGCCGCCGTTGTGCAAAACGGCGAGATAATTTTCAGCCAAGGTTACGGTGCGGCGGATCTGGAAAAACAAACCGCCGTGGATCCAAAAACAACCCTGCACAGGGCCGGCTCCAACACTAAGCTGTTGACGTGGACAGCGGTGATGCAGCTGTTTGAGCGGGGCCTTTTAGATCTGCAGAGGGATATTAACGATTATTTGGATTTTACCGTCCCGGAAAAGTTAAGTAACGGGCAGCCGGCACCCCCCATTACTTTACACCACCTTTTAACCCACACGGCGGGCTTGGAAGAAACCATTAATCTAATCAGAGTCCTGCAGCCGGAGGATTTAGCGCCGCTGGGCGAATATTTAAGCGATAACCTGCCCGGGCGCGTTTTTCCCCCCGGTACAATAATGAGCTATTCCAACTACGGCACTGCCCTCGCCGGTTATATTGTGGAGCGCGTCAGCGGGCAGCCGTTTATTGAATACATAGAAGAAAATATTCTGCAGCCGCTGCAGATGAAAGCAAGCACTTTGCACCAGCCCCTGCCGGAGAAATTAGCAAAACAGATGAGTCGGGGATATATCTATAAAGAGGGGAAATATTACCCCGGGGACTTCGAATATATTCAAGTGTACCCCGCCGGCGCCTTAACCTCTTCCGCGGAAGATATGGCGAATTTAATGCTGGCGTTTTTACAGCTGGGCGCCTTCGGCGAAGAGCGGATCTTGAGAGAAGAAACGGCACTTTTAATGCAGGAAACCCACTTTAGCAGCCAGCCGCACCTGGCGGGCATGGCCTATGGCTTCATCGAAGCGGAAGTTAACGGGCTGCGGGCTTTAACTCACGGCGGCAGCACGGGATTTTTCCAAACGGGATTTTACCTTCTGCCGGAAAAACAAACCGGCCTTTACCTTGCTTATAATTCAAGTGAAGCGCAAAATGCCGCGCAAAAAGTGTTTGAGGAATTTGTCAACCGCTATTTCCCGCAACGCGGAGAAGATTTAAAGACCACACCGCAGCCCATATCACCCGGTATGGAGCGGAATTACACAGGGTTGTTCCATTCCTCGCGGGCAAATTTCACCAAATGGGAAAGCGTTGGCCGCTTTCTCCAAAACATTAAAGTGAGCGTCTGTGAAGACGGCTATCTTCTTTTAAGCGCCGGCGCCGATAAGGAGCGCTTCGGCGATTTAGGCGGCGGTTTATTTCAAAGCCTGCAAAATCCCAACAAAAAAATTGCCTTAAGTTTCGAAGACGGCCGCTTAATGAAAATACATCTGCCGGGCCCCGCAAGCTTACTGCGGACACCCTGGTACCATTATCCCGCGTTTCTCGCCGCTGTAGTGATTAGTGCCGCCCTATTTATGCTCGCTGTCTTACTCGGCTGGCTTTACGGGCTTTTCAGGCAGGATAGAAGGGCCCATTCCTTCTTTTTACCAAAACTTTTGGGCCTGCCGGCCATTATTGTATTTTTCACTCTGGCCCTCATCTTCGCAGATATAGTTTTAGATATCCATCCCCAACTTGGGCTGCCTCAAATATTTTTGAAACCGCAAGCCACCCTAAGCCCCTTGCTTGTGCTGGCGAAGGTTCTAGTAGGGTTGAACAGCCTCATGCTCTTAATTACTGTCTATTACTGGCTTAAAAGGCGAGGAAGCTTGTGGCAGCGAACTTATTACTCCCTTTTAACCCTTTTTGGCGGAGGCATCATCTGGCTCCTTTGCCAGGTAAACCTCCTTTAAAGGCGGGAGAATTCAAAACGACAGGAGAGTTCTATGTCTGTAATAAGTGATTTTATCCGCAGTTACAAAAAGAACATGAGTCGTTATGAGACACTGGCCCAAACGTGTGCACAGCTTTGTGAAAGGGAGCTGAAAAGAGCCGGCCTCAGGGTTTTGGTCACCCACAGGGCTAAACGCTTAGACAGCCTACTGGCAAAAGTGGAGAGCCGCTCGCAAGATGTGGCTTACGGAAGCGTCAGCGAAATTTATGAAGATATTCTCGATTTAGCCGGCGTCCGCATCGCCCTGTACTTTCCCAAAGATCGCGCTAAAGTAGATGCTTTTCTCCGCGAAACCTTTTTGGTAGACCAAACCAAAGACTTCCCCCAAAAACAAAACGGTGCTTCCCCCTACCCCAAGCGTTTTTCAGGCTATTCTGCCCGCCATTACCGGCTGCGGATGAAGGCAGAACACCTACCCTTAGAAAAACAGTATCTAAGCGAATACTACATTGAGCTGCAGGTCGGCTCCGTTTTAATGCACGCCTGGGCTGAGATAGAACATGATCTTGTTTATAAATCCACGCCGGGAGTGTTGTCCCACGACGAATACGCAATTTTAGATGAATTGAACGGTTTAATGCATGCAGGGGAAATTGCCTTGGAACGCCTGCAGAGGGCT
Organism: Candidatus Darwinibacter acetoxidans; assembly: GCA_041936745.1. Classification (GTDB taxonomy): domain Bacteria; phylum Bacillota; class Limnochordia; order Darwinibacteriales; family Darwinibacteriaceae; genus Darwinibacter; species Darwinibacter acetoxidans_A. The sequence goes on along the minus strand of JBHGWS010000106.1, from coordinate 18,441 downwards.
GTCAAACGGCGCGTAAATGCCGAAAAAAAGCCTTTTGCCAACCATTACGAGCTTTCCTCCTTCCTCCACGATTATGTCAAGGCGGCGTTAAAACAGAGCCCTCCTCAAATCCGCCTCGGCCGTACCGATGTCCTTTTCCGCTTTCTGCAGCTGATCGACAAGCATCGGGCTTTAGATCTCAACCCCATTTTAAATAAGTGCAGTTTAAACGGGGGCTGCCGGCCCCTGTGCCGGCAGATAACCGACCGGTTTTTAAACGAAGATCCCGCTTATTACAGAGCCTACAATAAAGCCCGCCTCACTATAGCCCGCACCGATCCTTTCGCGGGGCCCAGTGAAACTATTTCTCTGTTTTCGGCAGAACACAACTGCAGCTCCTTTCTCAGCAAATGGATTACCTTGGAAGAAACAATAGGAAACCGCGGGCAGAAAAGCACAGGGCTGAACTCCTGCGGCGAAACTGAAAACGCCTTGGCAGCCGTCAAGCAGCTGCGCGACCAACTTCTCTACGGCAGCCACTGGCCCCCTGCGGCGGAAATTGCCGCAGCTGAAAAAGTTTTGGAAAAAATCCAGCGGCAGCTGCCGCTCTGCCCGGTGATTCCCCTGGGACAGGCAGGCGATCTGAGCGAAAAAGGGCTCAGCTGAAAGGGCAAAAAACTAATTGCGAAGGGGCGGTAGGAAAAGAAGGCAGGTTGTAGAAGCTGTCATATACAGTCTTAATTAATTATTTTTCAATCTACCAAATGCAATAAGGAGGGCATAATATGAACATTTACGAAAAAGCATTGGCAAGCCACAAAAAATGGCGGGGAAAAATTGAGCTAACCAGTAAAGCAGAAGTGAAGAATGCTGACGATCTCAGCATCGCCTACTCCCCGGGGGTTGCCGAACCATGCCGGGCCATTGAAAAAGACCCGGCCGCAGTTTGGGACTACACCTGGAAGGGAAATACAATTGCCGTGGTTTCCGACGGTTCCGCCGTTTTAGGCCTGGGGAATATCGGCCCGGAAGCGGCTTTACCGGTTATGGAAGGCAAAGCTGTTTTATTCAAAGAATTTGCCGGCGTGGATGCCATCCCCTTGTGTTTAAATACACAGGATGTAGATGAAATCGTCAGAGTGGTCAAAGCCTTGGAGCCCACAATCGCCGGGGTCAACTTAGAAGATATTGCCGCACCCCGCTGCTTTGAAATAGAAGAGCGGTTGAAAAAAGAGACGGATATGTTTATCTTTCACGATGACCAGCACGGCACCGCCGTTGTGACTTTAGCGGGCTTAATTAACGCCTTAAAGGTTGTGGGTAAGGGCAAAGACGCACAAATTGTCCTTTTAGGCGTAGGAGCCGCCGGTGCCGCAATCATTAACCTCTTATTGGAAGCCGGTTATAACAACATCAGGCCTTGCGGCAGAGCAGGGCTTTTACTCCCCAACGATCCCACCAACAACGATGCTAAAGAAGCCATCGCCCGAAAAACTAACCCGGCAGGCAAAAAGATGACCTTAACCGAAGCCTTAACCGGCGCGGATGTGTTCATCGGTGTTTCCGCAGCCAACTTATTAAAACCGGAAATGGTCAAAGTTATGAATGACAAACCGATTATTATGGCTTTAGCCAACCCGGAGCCGGAAATTAAAGTGGAGTTGGCCTTAGAAGCGGGAGCAGCCGTTGTGGCAACGGGCCGCTCCGATTATCCCAACCAAATTAATAATGTGCTGGGATTCCCGGGCATATTCCGAGGAGCACTCGATGTCCGGGCCACGGATATCAACGATGAGATGAAGATCGCCGCGGCGGAAGCAATTGCGGCCTTAATTGAAGAGCCGAATGCCGAACTCATTATTCCCTCACCCTTTGAGCCGCGGGTTGCTGAAGCAGTTGCCGAAGCGGTGCGCCGGAAAGCCCGGGAGACCGGAGTGGCCAGGGAGGTATAAAATTTGTCTTGTCAATTCGATCAATATATTGAGCGTCGCAACACCTGTTCCAGAAAATGGGATGATATAGAAGAGCTGTTCGGTAAAGATGATGTACTCCCCATGTGGATTGCGGATATGGATTTCCGCCCGCCCCGGCAAGTTGTGGAGGCCGTAACCAAACGGGCAACCCACGGCATTTACGGTTATGAGACCGAATCCGCCGGTTACCTGGAAGCGGTTCTTTCCTGGCTTCAAAAGCGGTATGATTGGCGCGTCAACAGGGATTGGGTGGTCCACAGCCCCGGCGTAGTACCAGGCCTGGCTTTCGCCGTGAATGCTTTGACTGAACCGGGGGATAGAATTGTGATCCAACCACCCGTCTATCCGCCGTTTTACTCAGTTGTACGGGAAAACGGCCGCCAGTTGGTGGAAAGCCCCTTAATATTATCGGAGGGCAAATTCTCCATGGACTTTGCCTCCTTAGAGAGGCATTTCAGCTCAGGAATCAAATTTATGATCTTCTGCAGCCCTCACAACCCCGTGGGGAGGGTTTGGACCAAGATCGAACTGGAAAAATTAGCACAGCTGGCTGTTAAGTACGATGTCATAGTACTCAGCGATGAAATTTGGTCCGATTTAGTTTTTCCCGGCCATCAACATCTGCCCTTGGCGGACATTGCGCCGGAAATGGCCGAGCGCACTTTAACTTTTATGGCGCCGAGCAAGACCTTTAACGTGGCGGGTTTGTATCTTTCTAACATTATTATCCCCAATGAAGAGTACAGGGAAAAGTTCTGCGGGCAGATCAGCCGTTTGGGGCTCAGCCCCCTCAATGTCTTCGGGCTGGTAGCCGGCGAGGCGGCCTACCGCCACGGCGAAGAATGGCTGGAGGAGCTTTTAGCCTATTTAAAAAAGAATGCCCTCTACGTGAAAGAAGGCTTAGCCAAAATCACTTCCAAGATCGAGGTAATCGAACCGGAAGGCACTTTCGTATTATGGTTAGACTGCCGCCGATTAGGCATACCGCCGGAAGAGTTAAATGACTTTTTCATCTCCGAAGTTGGCATTGCCTTTAATGACGGCGAGGTTTTCGGCGAAGCGGGCCGCGGTTTCCAACGCATGAACATTGGCTGCCCCACTTCCCTAATCGATGAAGCTTTAAAACGCTTAGCGAAAGTTCTTTCATAAAAAATTATTGAACGTTTAAAAGACCAAGGGCGGCTGCCCTTGGTCTTTTTGGCTTTAAAGCTCAATTTCTTTTTGCAGTTCCGCCGACTTATAAATCCCGTTCAATATCTTTTGAATCGTTATCCCGTCTGCCAAAGGGGCAAGCGGTTCCTTACCCGTTTTAATGCAGTCCAGAAAATGGCGGATTTGGTTTTCAAACATATCCTTACTTTCCACCACAGGCTGAGTATCGGTTAGATAACCGCCATCCTCACCGTAAATTGTGAAAGGATCGAGGCTCGCACCGGCTTTAGTGCCGTAAACCGTGCTGTAAATGCCCCGCTCCGGCCCGTTGACTGCCCAGCTGACCTCAACTGACATGGCGGCACCGCCTGCAAAGCGGATCAAAGCGGCTGCAGAATCTTCCGTTTCAAAGACCAAGTCATCTGTATCCAAAGCTTCCCAACGGCTGACGCCTTTCGTTTTGTAATCACCGATTTTACTGTAAGTAACGGCACTGACGCTTAAAGGCTTGGGTTTGCCCATGAAATACCAAGTCAGGTCAATGGCATGGACGCCTAAATCGATCACCGGCCCGCCGCCCGATTTGGCAAGGTCGGTAAACCAACCGAGAGGGGTCCCCCTGCGGCGGATAATACCCGTTTTCCCATAGTAAATTTCGCCAAACTTGCCCTGCTTAGAAAACCTGCGGATTATTTCACTTTCCCGGCGAAAGCGGTTAACAAAGCCCATCATGAAAACAACGCCGTTTTTCTCGACTGCTTTGCCCATCGCTTCCGCTTCAGCAACGGTGAGAGCCATCGGCTTTTCACACAGAATGTGTTTGCCCGCTTCGGCCGCGGCAATCACGCCTTCACAATGGGCGTTATTCCAGGAACAGATGCTTACCGCATCCAGTTCAGGCAGGGAAACTAATTCCTCAAGGCTTTTGGCGGCGTGCTCAATGCCAAACCGCTGGGCTACTTCCCGGGAGCGGGATTCTTTCAGATCGTAAACGGCGTGAAGCTTGGCGTCAGCTTGTTTGAGGTAGGCGGGGATATGCGCATTTTGCGCAATATTGCCTGCCCCGATGATACCCACTTTAATTTTTCCCATAGGACCTCTCCTCGTTAACTGTGTTACCTTTTACTTCCGCCCCCCCGCTTTGAATCCTGCAAAAATCTAAAAGGCACCGGGGTCTTTCCGGTGCCTTGCTTTTGTTGGAATTCCTTAAACTTAGAATTTGTAGCTGACGCCAACCCTGGCCTGGGCAGGGATGGGGCTGAATTCTTTGTCATCCCCACCGTAAGCGGCAACTAAACCTGCCTCTAAAGTAAGGGAGTGGGGGAAGCGGTGCGTATAAGACGGCAAAAGAAGGCCGCTGTGATCTGCCAAACCGTGGATTGCCACTAATTCCAAAGAGCCATCCTGGCTCAAATCATAGCTCAAACGCCCGTAAAGATAGTGGGCCGGCTTAAGATCCTGGCCGTAAGGGGCAAAAAGCGAGCCTTGGCCCCGATAGATATACTGGCCCTGTACCAACAAGCCTTTCCCCAGCGCAAACGTGTAGTCGGCTCCCAATACCGCCTGGAGGTACCTTTCATTGACGGCTAGAACCATTTCCAGGGGGTTTTCCGACTCCGCAAAGGGGGTGGGACCGCCGTAAGCTGCTTCACCCCAGACACCCACATCGCCAATCGTCCCTGCTGTCGCTAAGCCAACAAAGTGCTGCCTGCGGTATTCACCCTCGAATTTAATGGGCAGCGGTGCGGCAGTTGGGTCAAATTTAGTCCGGATGCCGGGCAGCGGTTCAAAACCGGTAAAGATAGAGGCCTGCACATCGAAGCCTTTGATAAATGTTTCGGCGCGCAGGGCAGCTTCAAAGTCTTTGCCGATACTGTCCGGTTTTTTAGTGGTTGCAATAGCATCTAATATGAACCCGGCCTGCGGGTCAACCTCAAGCATCATTTCCTTCATTAAAGAGTCAATTTTCTGCGCTTTGAAAAACGGGATGACAACTCCCGTTACGGACCAGTCCTTTGCGTAGTAAGTGGCTTGGCCCGCCCAAAACGGCTCCCCGCCAAAATCGCCTGAGGTTAGGGCGGAGCTGTCTAAACGGGCGAAATAGTTTGTGGGATTAAAGCCATCGGCGGTGCCCCAGCTGATCACCTGCCTGCCTAAAGTGTAGTCAACTGCCGCGGTATAGCCGCCAAACCACAGTTCGTCCGCGGCCAGGCTGCCCTCTTTGTTTTTCCAGTCCCACAAACCCTTGAGGGAGAAATAAACTTTGCCGCCGCCGTCCAAATCATCTTCTAAAGAAAGGCGGAAATTACTGGGGATGGCAGCCTGCGTTAAGGTTTTTTCATCTGCGTCCCAGTCGTAAACTACGGCTGTGGAAAGCTCGCCGCCTAAGGAAGAAGCTAAAATCGGCAGGTTCAGCCCCAGTGCCAGAACTAAAACAATGGTGCAAATCCCTATCAGTTTCTTTTTCATTGTCTAACCACCTCTGCTCTTTATTTACCTGCGCAGGTAGCGCACGGTGAATACTTCATCGGCGACTGCGCTTTGATCCATCTCCGTAATTTCCAAAATGGTGCGCGTACCCTTTTGATTATCCGCCATGACCACATTGTGGGGGATTAATTCCCCGTCAACGCTGCGGAAATCAGCTAAAGTCAGCGTTTTCTTCAGGGTATCCGCGGGATCCCAAAGCTCCACGCGCAGGGGGATCATTTCATCTTGGCGCACCCACATTTTTATCTTGGCATAAAGGGCGTCTTCCCCCGCTGCGGTCAGCTCCAGAACATAGCACAAAACCTCTTCGTAGGTCTCATCGGCCAGCCTCTTTACACTGTAATCCTTATCGTAAGAGAGCCCGCCGCCAATTTCTTCGTAGGTAAAGTCTGTGCCCATGAAGGAGTCCCCCGTCATATGAGCGGCAATCCGCCTTTCCCTGCCGATAGCGGGCATATACAGCCACATCTGCTCTTCTTGGCCTTTTTCCGCCAGGGATAAAAACTTAGTGCCGCGCACGTCCGCGGGAGCCAGATATTCCAGAAACTGTTTTTCTCCCCCATCATCGGATTTCCGATGGACTCTGACGGAAAACTTGCGCTGTTCACCCCTGGGGTTTTCTGTAATCAAGTTCAGCTCTGCCGTACCGGAAGCACTGAGCACGTTATCGAATTCCAAATCGTCAATAATCTGCTGCCCCGTCAGCTCCTGGGCTGAAATGGGACTTAAACCGAGTGCTAACAGCACCACTAAAAGGCTAATTAATATCTTTTTCACAAGCTTACCCCTTTCTTATCTCTCTTTGCAAAGTATCCCAACAGCAGCGGAATTACTACCAAAGCTGCCAGGGAACTAACGACCATGGTCGCAGAAATCAAGTAGCCGAAAACTAAGATTGCCTTAAAGTGCGAGAAGACTAAGACTAAAAATCCGGCAATCAAGGCAACGGCATTGAAAAAGATCCCACGCCCCGCCGAACTGCCCGTTTTTCGAAGCGCCAGGCGCACATCTCCCTGCTCCGCTAACTCCAAACGGTAACGGCTCAGATAGTGAATGGCGTAGTCCACCCCGATCCCAATGGCTAAGCTGGCAATGATACTGGTCACTGCATCTAAAGGTATTCCCGCGTAACCCATTATGCCAAAGTTAATTATTACAGTGAAGACTAAAGGCACCAGGCTTAACAGGCCCAACGCCACAGAGCGCATCAGCAGGCTGACAATAATGCCTACGGCTATGGTGGAAGTAATTAAGCTGGAAATCTGCGTCTGCACATAGCGGGACATTAAGCGCATCATGACTTTAGGCGTACCCACTAAACTGACTGCCAAATCAGAACCGCCGTACAGTTCAGTTAAATGGCCTTCCACTTCGTTAATTACGGCACTGAGCATGTGAGCATCGAGAGTTTTCATCTGAGCCGTTACTAAAGCCCGGCTGTAATCATAACTCACTAAAGAGTCAAGCCCTGAGCCGCCCTGCATGCTGAAGAGTAAAAGCTGCTGAGCCACACCTTCCCTTGTTTCCGGGATGGTGTAAAATTCAGGTTCGCCGTCCCAAAGCGCTTGGTTGAGTTCGCGGACCACATCGGCAACGGATACCGCATTGTTAATAGTGTCAAAGGAATTGAGGTAATCCTGTATGGCCACGATCTCCCGCAGGACCTGCGGATCTTTTATGCCGTCTTCCCTGCCCGTATCCACAACGATGGAGATCTGCATACTGCCCCCAAAGACTTCTTCAATTACCGCAGCGCCTTTTTTAACGGGGCTGGAATCGCCAAAATAATTGACGATGTTGCTCTCCAAAGTTAAGCGGAAGGCACCGAGCCCTAAAACTACAAAGAAAAGCAGTACGGCTGCAATAACTGCCCGCGGTTTCTTAAGAGTCCAGCCGGTAAGCTTATCCAAAAGCTTAGTCAAATAACCGGGTTTTGCTTCTTCTTGTTCCGCCCTGCTTGCCAGCGGCTTGACTAAGATTAAAATCGCCGGGATTAAAGTCAAAGAAAGAGCCATGGCAATCAAAACCCCGATTGCTGTCAAGACGCCAAATTCCCTGATGGGATGGACAAAGGCCGTAATCAAAGAAGCAAAGCCCGCTGCGGTGGTCAGAGCCGCCATCATGACAGGCGAAGTAATTATCTGAAAGGTCTCTTCCAGTGCTTCCCGCTTTTTAAAGCCTTCTGCCAAGCTTTCTTGATATTTGTTTAAAATATGGATGCTGGAGGCAATACCCAAGGTGACTAAAATAACGGGCATGACCATGGAAATCATGGAAACGGGGATGTGGGCCAAAATCATGAGCCCGACAGTCCAAATCAAACTGGCGCCCACGGTCACTAAGGGTATTAGAATGCCTAAAAAGGACCGGAAGGTAAAATACAGGACGGCGGCAATGACTAAGACTACGAAAGGCACCAAATTGCGCAGATCTTGTTTCATAGCCCGCTCCGTATAGTGGAAAATGTAGGAATCCCCGACAATATGGATTTCCTCCGGGCCCGCCTGCTCCGCCACTATTTTTTCAATGCTGTTTAATAAAACTGCCCGCTCTTCGCTTGCATTATCCAGATCGACCAATAAAGCGGCACCCCGCCCATCAGCCGTAATTAAGCGGCCGACATAAGGGCTGGCCAGTATTTCTTCTTTAAACTCCTCAATCTCCGCTGCACTCTGCGGTAAGGCTTCAGCGGCGGGCCTGATTTCAATGCCGAAGAAGCCGCTTTCCACCAACTGGGCATTAAGGGGGTTTTGCACGTCTTTGACCCCCGGCAGCGCTTCTAATTCCCGCGTCATGTCTGCAATCTTACGCAGAGTTTTAGCGTTAAAGACATTATCCGCCTGGATAGCTATGAGAAATAATTCCTGAGAGCCGAAATCAGCGGCAATTTGCCTTAACTCTGCCAAAACCGGGTCGTCGTCGGGAATCATAGCCTCAATGCTGGCATCAAAAGTGATGCGCGGCAGCAGGCTCGCCGCTAAAAGAGTAATAACGATGACGATACCGATTATCAAACGGGGCCTATCTAAAACAAACTTGGTCCATCGCTTCATTTTTTTCACCTCTGTTATTTAAAAACCACACTGATTGCCCCTAAAGAACGGGTAATAGCTTTATCTTCCGGTTCCAACAGGGCCTGCAGGCCGATGCCGAACAGGGCGCCAAAGAACAAGCTCGCCAAAGTCTCCGAAGTATAATCGTAGCCCAGCTGATCTAAAAGTTCTTTGGTAAACACTTCTTCCGTTATTTGCTCCATGATGCCCCGAAAGACCTCCCGCACCTGGAGGCGGAAAGGTTCCGACCAAAGGGCTAAACCCGCTAAATCATACAGCACCCTGAAAAGTTCCGGATCCTCTTCCAACACTTTTTGGTAGAGTAAAATAAACTGTTCGGCCTTTTCTCTCGGTGTCATATCAGGCTTTAAGTATTCCTGCATGTAGTCGTGGTAATTGCCGGCTGTTCTGGAGACAACACTTAAGAGAAGGCCTTCTTTATTCTGATAATGGTAACTGATCTGGCTGACGGCAACTCCGGCCCTTGCGGCTATCTGCCGCAGAGACGTCCGGGCATAGCCGTCTTTGGCTATACAGTAGTAGGCCGCATCCAAAATTTTTTCTTGTTGGGAACGCTCCAACACTAGAAACACCACCCTCCAATCGGACGACCGTTCGAAAGCAACTAATGTTATTATATCCTACTCCTCCCTTTTTTGCCACCCTTTTTCTGTTTTAAACTTATTAATTACTGCCAAAAAGAGGACAAATTGCCACCTAAAAAGAACCATTATAAATACTACGCGGTAAAAGCCCGCATAAAGCGAGGCAAAGAAGGAGTTGAGGGCCTTGGCAAGCTTTTTTCTGGGAATTGGGCTGCCCCGAGAACTTGCGGCGGAATGTGAAGCGTGGCGCAGGCTTTTTCAAGCCCCCCGCACTAAAGCCCACATTACTTTAATCCCTCCTTTTATGTGGGAAGAAAAGAAAGGGGATTTAAAAGCTATCCTGGAGGAAAGCACAGGCGCTTTAAAGCCCTTTACCATCACGGGCGCGGGCCTGGGCAGTTTTGGCAGGCGGGTTATCTTTATTAATGTGCAGCCAACCACCCAGCTCGCCCGGCTCCGGAGTAAGCTGGCGGAATCCCTCAAAGCCCACGGCATCCCGAAAGAAGGCAGGCGCTACAAGCCGCATATTACCTTGGCCAGCCGTTTAAACAGAGCGGAGTTTGACCGTTTTCAAAAAGAGCTGGAAAACTACCGGCCGGCTTATTCTTTTGAATGCAGTGAAATCACAGTTTTTGAATTCAGCGCCGCGGGAAGCTGGGAAGAAAAGTGCCGAATACCTTTGGGCAGTCAGAAAAAGAAAGGGGCAGAGTTATGAGCAACAGCAAGAAAATTACAGAAAAGGTTACTTGGGTTGGCAAAATCGATTGGGAACTGGAAACATTCCACGGCGATGAGCTTTCCACTCCCCGCGGTTCTTCTTATAACTCCTATTTGGTGCGGGATGAGAAAACAGTTTTGATCGACACGGTATGGCTCCCTTTCGATAAACAGTTTATCGAAAACTTAAAACAAGAAATTGATCTGAAAGAAATCGACTATATCGTTATGAATCACTCGGAAATAGATCACAGCGGGGCGCTGCCCGAGCTGATGAAAGAAATACCGGATACCCCCATTTACTGCACTAATAACGGTAAAAGGGTGATCCAAGGCCATTTCCACGCAGATTGGAATTTCGTTACGGTGAAAACAGGCGATACTCTCGATCTGGGCGAATCCCAATTGATGTTTATCGAAGCACCCATGCTGCACTGGCCCGATTCCATGTTTACTTATCTGACCGGAGAAAACATTCTGTTCAGCAACGATGCTTTCGGCCAGCACTACGCAAGCGAATCCATCTTTAATGATGAAGTGGACCAATGCGAACTTATGGCGGAGGCTTTGAAATATTACGCCAACATACTGACGCCCTTCAGCCGTTTAGTTAAGCGGAAGATTGAAGAGGTTTTAGCCTTGGAACTGCCCTTGGACCTTATCTGCACCAGCCACGGGGTAATTTGGCGGGAAAACCCTGCTCAGATCGTGGAGAAATATCTGGAGTGGGCTGATGGCTACCAAGAAAACCAAATCTCCATTATCTATGACAGCATGTGGGATTCTACCGGCCGCATGGCTGAAGCCATTGCCAAAGGCATCAGGCAGGCAGATCCGAAGGTTACGGTAAAACTTTTCCACACAGGCAAGCGAGACCGCAACGATATCTTAACAGAGATTTTCAAGTCCAAAGCGATCCTGGCCGGCTCCTCGACCATTAACAACAGGTACCTCTCATCATTAGGCGCCATGCTGGAGATGATCAAAGGCATGAAGTTCAAAAACAAACAAGCGGCGGCCTTTGGCTCTTACGGTTGGAGCGGTGAAGCGGTTAAACTTTTGACCGAAGATCTAAAAGAAGCGGGCTTTACAATAGTCAATGATGGTATCCGTGGCTTGTGGGCCCCGGATCGAGAAGTACTTACAGCCTGCGAGAACTTTGGGCGGGAATTTGTCAGCCGGCTCTAAGTGGGCAGAGTAGGCCGCTGATAACCGCGGCCTTTTCCTTTACTTGCGGAAGGTTTGAAACGCACCTTAAACACAAAAGGAAAGAGCTTTCTAAAGAACTGTGCCAGCGAGACTTTTGCTGGTTCAAGGAGGGTGTGAGATGTTTACCAGGAAATCGGGATTTTGGCTCTTGCCGCTATTAATTATTGCCGGCCTTTCCTTTAAAGCAGCCGCCAGTATTCGTTTAACTCAAGATCCCGGCTTTACCGTCCATTCTTCGGTGGACATCTGGCGAAAACCTCATATTCAACGGGTGCAAAAAACCATCAGGCCCCGGCCTGTGCACAAAGTGGCCTTAACTTTTGATGACGGCCCCGATCGGACCAACACGCCGAAAATATTGGATATCCTGAAAGAAGAGAAAGTAGTGGCAACGTTTTTTGTCCTGGGCCAGAAGGTCGAATGGTTTTCCGAAATCACTGAAAGAATTTTTGAAGAAGGGCACCTGCTTGCCAACCACTCCCGCACGCACGTGGAATTAAGCAAGCTGACAAATGAGGAAATAGTCAGTGATGAGCTGGACCCCACCTCGGCTGCAGTGGAAAAGATCACGGGCTTTTATCCCAAGATCATGCGGCCGCCCTACGGATCCCTGCGGGCCGATTCCGTCCACTTTTTACGCGCCGCCGGCTGGCATATCGTCAGGTGGTCTTTAGATACTTTTGATTGGGATAAAAAACGCAACGAGCCGGAAGAAATCATCCAAAGAGTTAAAGAAAACCATCACCCTAATGCGATTATCCTGATGCACTGCAACGGGCCGGAAACGGCGGCCGCTCTTCCCGGCGTGATCGCAAGCTTAAGAGATTTAGGCTACAGCTTCGTGGATGTCTTGGAACTTCTGAATTTGGAGCCGGAAACAGCTGAATTAAATTAAGGGAAACTTTTTTAAATCGACTGGGCCAGGAAACGGAAAGAATTAAAGACTGACAGGACAGCCGGCAGGTATTTGTCAAACTTCGCCGGCTCGGCAGTATAGGTGATGGTATAGGCCAGGCCTCTGTGTAAGACTTGGCCCTGCAGCCATTTCAAATCGAGATCCCCTTGGCGGCCGCTGAAAATGGCTATCTTCGCCGCCCGCCCCGCAATAATCGCCTCATCGCTGATCAGTAGGTTAAAACCGGTTATATAATTTTCCAACTCCCGCAGGCCTAAAGCGTGATATGCGGCTAACCCCACCTGCATGTCCCCGATATCTTCTGCCCCCACATTTATGTTTTCCTGAAACAAATCCGCGGCATCTTCCAAAGGCGCCAAAGCCACAAATAAAATACCCATGAAGTCTTCCCGGATAACCCAATCGGCCGGGTACTCGAGGGAAAAATCAAACCGCGTATTCTCATATATCCTGTAATCCCCGGCACCTGCCCCGACGGAAACCAACAGCCATATAAATAAGGCCAAGGCCGCTGTTAAGCTTCTTTTTTTCACCAGTATCATCCCTTCATTTAGGCGTTGTTCAATCCATCTTCTGCGGCTATCATAACACCGCGAGGGAAGAATTGGAAGGGAGATGATTTTCACAATTTCTCCAGGCCGCCCAACCCTTAAGTTTAACCGGCGCAGGATTCCCCAAACATTTGTGGAAGCAAAGAAACGATTCCCGCTGACATTATCACGGAAAAACGGGGGAAAGAAATGGTTAAAAACCTGTTCGGGAAACTAAGGCCTTTTTTTGCCCGCCTCTTCGTAGTTTATATGCCCGCGTCTTTTATCCAATGGGTGGGCGATACTTTCGCCGCCTTAAAATATTTTCGGGCGGTCCGCCGCCTGCCTGCCTACAGGCAGCTGGTTTTAGAACACCTGGGCACGGTGCCCACTATTGTTCGCGCAAAAGATTTCCATAAACTGCCCGTTTTAGACAAAAAAAGTTATCTAAACGCTCACCGGCTGGACGATCTTTTGGCAGGCAAAATCAATGCGGCCTACTGCATCCAAAAAAGCTCGGGGTTTTCCGGGGTGCCCACATATTGGTTTAAAACACCGCGGGAAGCGCGGGAATCTAATTTGACTTTTCAAGTGGCCTGGCAGCAGTATTTTAACCCCCGCAACGAATCAATCCTGGCCATAATTGGTTTTTCTTTGGGCACTTGGACCAGCGGCACTGATTTACTCCGCTTAGTCACAGACATGGCCGTTTACAAGGGGCATAAAATTACAGCCATTTCCCCCGGGGAAGATGTGGCGGAAACACTGGAAATTATCGCCGATTTTGCCGGGCATTTTGCCAAAACCATTGTGTTCGGCAACCCCGTCTATCTTAAACGCCTGGTCGATGAGGGCTCTGCTATCGATTGGCCTTCGCTCAATATTATGTTTTCTACGGGCGGAGAAGCCACGACGGAAGCGTGGCGGGAATATTTGGCGAAACGCCTGGCCGTTGACATCGACCAAGAACCCATGCGCATTGTTAACGCTTACGGTGCCGCGGATTTTGGTGCGGCCGCCGCTACAGAAACGCCCCTTTCCATCAGGATCAAAAGGCTTGCCAGCAAAGATCCGAAATTGGCCGCAGCTATTTTCGATCGGCAAGGCAACCTCCCCAACCTATTTCAATACAACCCCCTCGATCATCATATAGAACAGCACGGCGCCAATTTTCTCGTCAGCTACTGGTCTCACATACCCTTAGTGAGGTATAATATCCGTGATCGAGGCCGCGTCTTTTCCTACAACGAAATGAAACGCATCTTAAGGGAGTGCGGCTACGATTTACGGCAGCTTTGCGCCAACGATAGCAAGCGGCCCTTTAAAATACCTTTTCTTTATGTGGACAGCCGCGATGATGGCACGGTGGCCATCGGCGGCGCCAATGTTTATCCGGGCAACATTGAAACGGCGATCATTGAACACGCTGAGTTAAGGGCCGTTGTAGAGCACTTTTATTTGACGGTGGCCCCTGATGCCAAAGGTGATTCTTATCTAACGGTACAGCTTTTGATTCCCGGTTTAGACAAAAAGACGCCCGAGTGGCAAAAAGCATTGAAGAAAAAGGCCTTCAAAGCCATCCATGCCACTTTACTGCGGGACAACCGGGAATACAAAGTGACGTGGCAGCACAACCGGCATGTCAGCCCCCGGATTGAACTACTGAAGGCAGAGCGGGCAAGAACACAGTCTTTAAAGCGTAAGCATATTAAAGAGCCGCTGGAAAGCGTTGAGTGATCGCAGGCCCGCGGCCCAAATTTTTAACTGGGAGGATACCCAATGCAAACAAACTCAAGATTTCGCTTCCTTATCTTTTTCCTGTTGGCCGTTTTGATCCTCTGCCCCGTCAGCGCTCGGGCCGAACAGGTTGTTGTTTTGGATTTTCTGGCCTTGGACGAAAAGGGCAATTACATCGATACAACCGGCCTGCAATCGCCCGATCTACTTAATTTATCGCGCATTATGGCGCAGGGAATCGGGGCTAAACTGGTTCAATACGGGGAATTTGAGGTGCAGGACAGTATTTCTCTGCGGGAAGAAATCGCTGCCTTCCAATTTTCCCACGCTGCCTCTGCTTGGGAGCGAGCCGCGGCTTTACTTGAAGCGGGGCTTGCCGATCAGGTTATTACAGGCTCTCTGACAATGCTGCAGACAACGGCTGTAGTAGGAGTACAGCGCTTTCAGCTTGTGGCGGGCAAGCCGGCACTTGTCGGTTCGGCAATGAGCACCACGCCAAAGGTGGCCGATGCCCCGGGCCTTGTTGACAACCTGGTGCAGAACCTCTTCCCCGCTGATATCCAAGTTATTGAAAGATCTATCGACCAGGTCTTTGTCATACCGGGACAGCTGCGGGTTAATTTAGGGCGCTCCCAAAAAATTACGCCCTATGCGCTGGATTCTTTGGGCCGGCCCGTGGCCAATCCCCAATTCTTGTATTTCTCCAGCGACGAAGCGAAGGTTGCAGTCGATGAAAACGGGGTAGTTACGGGCCTGCAGCCCGGCACCTCCACCATTACGGTCAGGGCGATCAGCAAAACAACCCGCTCCGGCTCACCTGCAACCATGAACGTCACGGTCGTGCCCCCGACTTTAGGCGTGCGGGTGGGTACTTTAATCACCTCGCGCGGTGAAACGGAAAGATACCCACTGCGCTTAGGGTTAAGGCTGACGCCCACAATCGATCAAAAGGGGAGCCAAAAGCAGGCGGCCGCACTGCCGGCTGCACCGGCAGTAACGGGCACCGCGGCCGATTCCAGCAACCCACTCAGTCTGATCGCCTCATTTTTCGGTTCGATGTTGACCAATGGCCTGATGACCATTGATTTAGATTTAGACCCCACGCAGGAACTTTTGGTTGCCTTCAGCGGCGTCCAGCGCTCCAGCAGCGGTTATATCAGTACGGGTGTTGGTTACCTTTCGCCTTTAAATAATGTGGAAACGAAAAAGGGCTTCGTTCTCCGCTTAAGCGCGGGCACTCAATATCAAGCCGGCAATCGGATTGCCCTGCCGGCAGAAGCGGTAATGGACGCCATTTTCCCCACTTCTACGTCGTTTAACCCCACTTTTAGAATCGGCGTCAATTTGGGGCTGGATTTCTTCCCCTAAGCTCAACTAAAAAACCCCCACCGCCAGGTGAGGGTTTTTTCTTAAGCGGATACATCCTGAGGGGGCTCCCAGCGTTTAGCCAAGCCTTGAGTCAAACGGTCAACGATAATGGCTAAAATGACAACGCTGATCCCCGCTTCAAAGCCAAGGCCCACATCAATTCTGTTAATTGCCCGCAGCACTTCGTCCCCTAAGCCCCCGCCGCCAATCATAGAGGCGATGACAACCATTGCCAAAGCCATCATGGTAGTTTGGTTGACACCCGTTAAGATGGAAGGCACGGCTAAGGGCAGCCGCACTTCTTTTAAAAGCTGCCAGCGGGTGGTGCCGTAAGCTAAAGCCGCTTCTTCAATTTCCGCCGACACCTGGTTTAAGCCAAGGTGCGTTAAGCGGACAATCGGCGGTATCGAGTAAATTATGGTGGCTAAGACGGCCGAAACCTTACCCAAACTAAAGATCATGACAGCGGGAATCAGGTAGACAAAGCTGGGCATCGTCTGCATCGTATCCAAAAGGGGGCGGATAATCTTTTCCGCCGTTTCGGATTCGGCCATTAAAACTCCCAGCGGAATGCCTAAAAAGACAGAGATGATTACCGCCGTGAAAATTATGGAAAAGGTATCCAAGGCCCTGGCCCACAAGCCGAACATACCGATAAAAATCGGTAAGGCTGCCAGGCCTATTGATCTACCCAGCTTTTTTGTTGTAAACCAGGCCAGAGCAAATACGATTAAGAGATAGGCCCACCAGGGAATGGCAAACATGACTGTACCGATGGAGTTCAACATTCCTAAAATACTGTGGGAAACTCCCTCAAAAAAACTGCTGAAAGTAATTAAAAGCCAATTCACCATATTATTGATGTAATCGGCAACGTGCATTTCAAAAGCTTCAGGAAAAATTATCATTCACATCCTTCAATATCAGCCGCCGTTAGCGACGAATTTTGCTACGTACTCATCAGCGGGGTTGTTCATGATCTCTTCGTGGGTGCCTAATTGGACGATGCGGCCGTCCTTCATAACGGCCATGCGGTCACCGACGCGGATGGCTTCATCCAAGTCGTGGGTTACAAAAAAGATCGTCTTATTCATCTGCTCCTGCAGATCTAAGAGCTCATCCTGCATTTCCCGCCTGATTAAAGGATCCAAGCCGCTAAACGGCTCATCCATTAATAAAATCGGCGGATCATTTGCCAAGGCGCGGGCAATGCCGACGCGCTGCTGCATGCCGCCGCTTAATTGAGCGGGGAAATAAGCTTCGAACCCCCCTAAGCCAACCCTGTTGATCATCTCCAGGGCCCGCTCTTTCCTTGCCTCTTTTTCCATACCCTGTAATTTCAGGCCAAAGGAAACATTCTCCCAAACATTGCGGTGCGGCAAAAGCCCGTAGTGCTGAAAGACCATGGCAGCCTGGCTGCGCCTGAAATCGGTCAACTCCCGCTGATCTAAACCGGTAACTCTTTCGCCGTTAATCCAAACCTGTCCGGAAGTGGGCTCTATTAAACGCAACAGGCAGCGGATGAGTGTGGATTTACCGCTGCCGGAGAGGCCCATAATCACAAAGACCTCCCCTTTCCTAACTTGAAGGGAAACATCTTGAATAGCGATTACCTCTTCTTTGGCATCATCTATCGCCGCCAGTTCGCTCGAATTGTTGAGATCAATTTGAGCCTCTCTTTCGGAAAAGATCTTCCAAAGGTCCCTAACTTCGATCGCTGTCCCCCTGCCGTTTTCGCTCGTTGACATCTATTGCAACTCCTTTTGCAGTGCTGCCGTAACTTGCGCAATAATTCTTTGATCAAAAATCCATTCCTGCCACGTCTTCTTATAGTTGTCTAAAAACCATAGTGCAGTTTTTTCCGCATCGGCGCCTTCTTCTTCCATATAGGCTAAAAACTCGTTTGTCTGCTCCAAAGTAGTATTATAATTTGCTAAGAAGCCTGCAACTCGCGGCGCTTTGGCAGCAAAATCCGCATTGGCAAAGACCTGCACTTTCGAAGCGGGATAAGCGCTGCCAAAATCATCGTTCCAACGATCGGGATCATAGGCGGGTTCTTCTAAAAGTGTCATATCTAAAAGGCCGATGACCCAGTTTGGCTCCCAGTTGTAAGCAACAATCGGTTCGCCCCGATCGTAGGCCCGTAAAATAGCGGTGGATAAGCCCGCATCGGAACCGGTGTTAAACGAATTGTAATAATCGTCAAGACCGTAGGCTGCAATTTTGGCATTGTTGATATCATGCGCTACCCAACCGGTCGGCGCGTTATAAAAGCGGCCTTTGTTCCTATCGGACGGGTCCGCGAATACATCAGTGTAATCTTTCAAATCAAAGACAGTTTTAAGATCAGGGGCGGATGGTTCGATCCCCCGCTCAAGATCCCCTTCAATAACATAAGTTGGCACATACCAACCCTGGGGCGCATCGGGGTAATTTGCACCGAGGCTGACAATTTCTTCTGCCTCAATTCTTTCTAAAACAGCATCATAAAGGTTATCTATCCACATTTCAGTAACTACATCCACATCACCGCGGGCCAGGCCTAAGATAATGGGTATACTTTCACCGAACATGTAATCTACATCATAACCGAAACCGTGCTCTAAAATGAAGCCGGCGATCCTGTTGTGTACTTGGACGCTTTCCCAGCTGAAATCGCCCATAACGATGGTTTCGGCAAAACCCAAGCCCGTGATTAAAAATACTGCTAAA
>JBHGWS010000105.1:0-5643 GCA_041936745.1 Candidatus Darwinibacter acetoxidans | reverse complement strand
GCCAGGTACAAACCCGCGTTTAAGGGATGAGGCGGCACTAAAAGTGGTATCTCCGCGCTTTTGGCAATCCTTGCAGTAGCAACCTCAACTGCCCTAACCGCGCTGCCGCCGGGCAGAAAGTAAGTGATAAGCAGGTAGTTCGTCAAAAATAATGCAACGTAGTCCAGCATAAGAGTAGTTACAATTTCATTCACACCTTCGTAGACCCTAAGCCAAGCGGGCAGCAGGGCAAACAGGCCGCCGCCCACTGCGGCAAGTGCCAAAGCAACGGGCATATGGAAAATGCCCAGCCCTTCAAGATAAATTCCTGCCAGTGCTCCTACAAAAGCGCCAATAAAGATTTGGCCTTCCACGCCCATGTTAAACAAACCGGCGCGATAAGCAAAAGACACGGCCAAACCGGACAAAATCAAAGGAGTTGCCCAACGCAGCGTACTGATTAGATTATTGAGGCTGCCAAATGCTCCCCAAACCAATAATTTATAAACCTCAAGGGGGTTTTCGCCCAAATACATAATTAAACCGGCACCGGCGATCAAGGCCAAAAGGAGCGGTATCAGATACCCTAAAATTTGGCTCTGCCAAGATTCATCAGGTGTGCTGAGCGGTGGTGTTTCCATCTGCATCTAACTCCACTCCCTTCTTTTCTTCCTCTAGGCTTAAACCTGCCATCAATAAGCCGATTTGCTCTAAATCCAACTCGCCGGCGCAGTACTCGCCCACGATTCGGCCTTCGTACATGATCATGATGCGATCGCTGAGAGATAAAACCTCACTAAGATCTTGCGAAACTAATAGTACTCCCCCGCCGTCTTGGGCGTAATCTAAAATCATGCTGCGGACTTGTTCGATGGAGCCAATATCGAGGCCCTGGGTGGGATCTTCTGCAATTAGTAGAGCGGGATTGCTCATTAACTCCCTGCCCACAACGGCCTTTTGTAGATTACCCCCCGACAGGGTTTGAATATCCGCGGCCGTGCCCGATGTCTTCACCTGAAAGCGATCGATGATGTCTTGTGTTCGCTTTCTAATCTTAGTTTCTTGCAAGAATATTCCCTTAGCTAGAGGTGGCTCAAAATAACCGCGGATCGCCATATTCCAAGCAAGATTAAGCCAGGGGGCTGTAGCCCGCCCTCTTCGATCCTGCGGGATATAGGCCAAGCCGGCCCGCCAGCGCTCTTCTACACTTGCGGAAGTTATCTCAGCCTCCCCTAAAGTGATGCTGCCCTTTGTCGGTTGAGCCAGGCCAACCAAGACTTCAACCAGTTCGCTTTGGCCGTTGCCTGAAACTGCCGCCAGCCCCAGGATCTCGCCGTGTGCCAGATTAAAGTTGATATCAGTCAATGAAGGTTTACCCGGTGGGCTTTGCAGATTCAAACTTTCTACCTTGAGAAGAGGTTTTTCAACGCCTTGGGCGGAAGCAGTTGGTTTTCTTTCAGGCAGTTTAATTTCTCTGCCCACCATTAAGCGGGCCAACTCTCTTTCGCTCGTTTTAGCCGCCTCTACGACTCCTGTAACTTTGCCGTCCCGCAGCACGGTGACTTGATCGGCGATTTTTAAAACTTCGCCCAGCTTGTGAGAAATATAAATGATGGTGTTGCCTGCAGCTGCCAAAGCCTTTAAGCCCTCGCCCAAAGCGGCCGCTTCTTGCGGTGTCAAGACCGAAGTCGGTTCATCCAAGATTAATAAATTAACTTCACGTAATAAGCATCTCATAATTTCTACCTGCTGCTGGCTTGAAACCGGTAAATTGCCCACTTTCGCCTGCAAGGGTAAATCAAGATTGTAGCGGTTCATGATTTTCTTGGCTTTTTCTGCTCCCCGCCTCCGGTCAAGGAAGGGGCCTCGTTTCGGTTCAGTGCCTAAAAGCAGGTTATCTAAAACGGTGAGTTCGGGAATCAGCATAAAGTGCTGGTAAACCATGCCAACACCGTGCCGAAAGGCATCCGCGGGTGAATTTAATTTTACTTCCCTGCCGCCCAGAAAAATTTTGCCCCCGTCGGCCTGATGAATCCCCGTTAAAACATGCATTAAAGTGGACTTGCCTGCACCGTTTTCTCCCACCAGGGCGTGAATTTCTCCCCGCTTGGCTGTGAAGTTAACGGCGTCATTGGCCACCACACCGGGGAATTTTTTCGTAATTTCTTCCATCACAAGCAAGGCCTTTGCTGTCACTTTAAAACACCTGCCTTTTCAACAAGCCCATCTCTGGCCGCGCGAGAAGGCAAGCCCGGCCAGGCTCCTTTAGCTGTAGTAGCCAAAGCGCCTGCGGCGGCAGCCAGATAGCCCGCTTCTTTCAAGGTCCGCCCTTCCAAAAGGGAGGCAATAAAGGAGGCTCCAAAAGAATCCCCGGCACCGCTTGTATCTTCAACCTGAACGGCAAAGGGAGGAATAAAAAGCGGTTCTTGCCCCCGTTTTTGGATAAGTGCCCCTTCGGCGCCCCGTTTTGCAACCGCAATTTCTAAATTGGGGTAGCTGTTGAAAAAAGATGCCGCTGCCTCTTTGGGATCTTGTGTCCCACTGAGCAGGAGGGATTCGTGTTCGTTAACTAAAACCACATCGCTTACTGCCAAGAGATCTTTAATCCGTGCAGCCAAATCTTCGGGCAGGGTACTTCCGGGTATCCTTAAATTAGGATCACAGACGACGAGAGGAGGCTTCGCTTGTTCTTTCACGTATTTAACCGCTGCAAGAGCATCCCCTACCCATTGAGGAGAAAAAATGAGGATCCCGTCCAGAAAAACGGCGTCGAATGCAGCGAGTTTTTCCCGCACATCGGCCCCTTTAAAGATCTGTTTTTCCACCATCTCGTTCAGGCCCAACGAAAAACTGCGCATTTCCCCTTGGCCGCCCTCATCGAAAAGAACCAAAACCGTTACGGTAGTGCTTTCCGGCTTGTCTTTCAAGTAAGAAACATCCACACCTTCTTTACCTAATTCACTGATTATTAACTGCCCGAAGGCATCGTTGCCTACGGGGCCGATTAAAGAGGCACGGCCGCCGAGCCTGGCAATTGCGGTAGCGTAATTGACGGCAGGGCCCCCGGGTGTCAGCGTTAGGCCGCTCCCGCTCACATGCCCGCCCCTTTGGGGGAAATTTGGAATATGGGCTACCTGATCAACTACGGGTAAGCCGATTATGCCAACTCGAAAACTCACGCCGTTTCACCTCCCTGCGCTTCCAGCGCGGAAAGATCCGCGGTTTCAATAAGCTGTTCCGCCAGTGTCTTAAGATCAATTCCATTTACTTCTTCCAATTGATCGATCAAGTTGCGGGGAAAACCTGAAGCGCCTCCCAAAGCTCCCGCTAAAGCACCGGCAACAGAGGCAATCGAGTCCGTGTCGCCACCTGCGTTGGCACCGAGGCAGACTGCCTTAAAGGGATCTCCTTCGGCAATGATGGCGAAAGCGATGGAGATCGGCACTGTTTGAATCATATCCACTGAGGTACCAAGGCTTGTAATTGCTTTTTCATAGCGCTCTTCCCAAGGGGCTTCGGCCGTTGCGATCTCAACTGCCCAGCGAATTCTATCTTCCAGATAGGGGTTAACTTGTGCCGACATTACTTCCCAAGGAATTGTGCCGCCCAGTTCTAAGTTGATCTTCTTTTTGAACGCTTCCCTTCCTAAAACAGCGCCTTTAAGGGCAGCGTCAAGTGCTCCCTTAAGATCAGCGCCGGCTAAAGCCGCCGAAATCCAATAGGCAATTGCACTGCCGCCTGAGATGGCGATATCCGTAAAATGAGTGGGCACGCATAAGGTGACAACCTGCTCGATTAAATTAGGCTGCAGGCCAGGGTATGCTACTGCCAAAGGGCTGATCCGAATTGCAGCCCCGTTAGTGTTTCCCATCAGCCCCGTGCTGGTTGGTTTAGCACCTTCCTCCAAGCTGTTTAGGGCCCTCAGTGTGCTTGGCCCCATGGCGTCAAGGCCTTGCTCCAATTTACCCCGTTTTGCCCACTTAAACAGTGCTTCTACCACATCTTCAGTGGTAAATTCTTTGTTTTTAATAACCATCTCGCCCATAGCAATGCTCTGCTCTGTATCATCTGTAATGGAGCCTGCCGGTAAATGGGCCAGAGGATGCCAGCTTGGGGTCCTGCGGTACTCATCGACCCAGCCGTAAATGTCTTTGACCTGTTCCCTTGATAAAAATTCGGTGGGCATGCCCAAGGCATCACCGACGGCCACTCCATAAAGTGTTCCCAGTACCCTGTCTGCAAATTTTTCTTTAATCAAATTCATCGATCCTTTCTAAGAATTGCCTAAAAGTCGGTGTCCGAGCTTCGGACACCGACTGCTGTGATTTTCTTATCTGGTTTCAGTGGTGTACGGAACTTCAATTTCCCCGGTTCTGATTTTCTCTATTGCCTCTTCCAGCTTCTCCAATACTTCAGGGTTCTTTTGATAAAACTCAATATCGGTTGGGATGGCTGTAAGCTGAGCACCGTGTTCGGGCCCGAAGACAAGCAATTCAGGTGTGAAATCCCCGGCAACTATTTCTTCAACTACATAGTAGACAGCGCCGTGGACGTCTTTAATTGCGGATGCCAAAACGTGCCCGGGAGCCACATCAGCTTGGTCCGTATCAACCCCGATGCCAAACTTGCCCACTTCGCGGGCGGCTCTTAATACGCCTAAGCCCGTGTAGTCCGCGGCGTGCATGATTACGTCAGCTCCGCCGGAGAACATATTCAGCGCCATTTCTCTGCCTTGAACCGGATCGTCGAAGACGCCGGAAAAGGCAACGGAGATTTTGATATCGGGATCTACATAGTGGAGGCCTGCTTCATAACCTGCTAAAAATTGGATAATGATGGGGTGATCCAGGCCGCCGATAAAGCCAACGTGCTTTGATTCGGTGGCGTAGCCCGCGGTCATGCCCGCAGCGAAACTTGCGTGATGTGATTCAATGGCGATGGAGCGGAAGTTATCGAGCTCTGCTTCTTTGTAAGAGTCGATGAGTACAAAGGTTACCTCAGGATACTCTGCGGCAACGGTTACCATGTCTTCGGCGAAATAGTCGTGCATGGCGATAACTACATCGTAACCTAAATCGGCCATGGCCCGCATCTGCGGTTGATATTCCGACGGTTCTCTGGCTTCAATCAAGCGTACGTTTAAAGAAAAGTCCCTGGCCGCATCCATCAGCCCTTGGTAAGCCGCATCTCCAAAGGGTACGCCTTCACCATAGGGGGTAATCATTACAACCCGTAACTCTTTGGCACTGACTAGGGGAGCAGCAATAAGAAGCACCAACACTAAAACAGCAACACTTAAACGAAATCGATTCATTGATAATCCACCTTTCTATGTTTTTCTATTCGGGTTTAAGACGCACTTGATGACGATAGCGGTCCGGGCGGGCAAGCTGTGTGAGATATTCCACCGGTTTGCCGTCAGCTCCAAAGGCAACTCTGGTTGTGCGCAGCAGCGGTACCCCTTTCACTACTTCCAGATGGACTGCCTCTGCAGAGCCTGCAGGCACTGCATCGATGATCATATCAGCTTCGATAACCCTGATACCGCACTTATCCCGCAGTAAAGTAAACAGTGAGCCGCTAAAATCATCTGTAACATCTAAACCTACACGTTGGGAAAAATGGCTTTCGGAGTAAAACACCGGTTCATCATCAATGTGCCGC
>JBHGWS010000104.1:0-4947 GCA_041936745.1 Candidatus Darwinibacter acetoxidans | reverse complement strand
CAGCTACCTTTTCCTGCCCGTTGTGGCAGACTCGGTGGGCAAAGCAAAAATGCTGGCCGCGGTTATGGAAGCGAGGGGCTTTGGCGCTTTTAAAAAGCGCACTTATTACACGCAGGTTAGGCTCTCATGTTTTGATTGGCTTTTGTTGGGTTTTCTGGCAAGCACGGGGGTTTTTGCCTTCACCTGTTATTATCTCTTTTAAGAAAGGGCGGGTTTTCTTGCAGGTAATTGCTGTTAACGGCACATCTAATTCGGGGAAAACAACTGTCTCCCAAATTATAATTAAGGGGCTTCGCCGCCGGGGTTATTCCGTCGGTTCTGTGAAAGAAATCCATTCTGAAGGCTTCACACTCGATCCCGATCCTAAAACAGATACGGCCCTGCATAGGGCGGCAGGTTCCCAGTTGGTTACGGCCAGGGCCTTGACAGAAACCGGTATCCTGCACCAAAGTAAACTGTCCATAGAAGAGATCCTTATGTTTTACGATCATGACTATGTGATCTTGGAAGGCGTTTCTGACTGCAATGCACCCCGTATTATTACGGCCCACACAAAACAAGAGGTGGCGGAAAGGCTTGATGACCGGGTAGTGGCCATCTCCGGTGTTATAGCTAACGAACGGGCGGGAAAACTGTACGGCCTGCCTATCATCAACGCTGTTGCGGATGAGGCGGCTTTGGTGGATTTTGTCAAGGCGAAGGCTTTCCGCCCCCTCCCTTCCTTTGCCGAGGAATGCTGCAGGGCGTGCGGCTACAGCTGTCGGGAATTAGCGGGCAGGATTGCCCAAGGAAAGGCAAAAAGGGAAGACTGCCTGATTGCCGAGGGCCCGGCAGAACTTTATATTGATGGGAAAAAGATCCCCTTGGTCCCTTTCGTGCAGAAAATATTAAAAAATGCGGTTTTAGGCGTAGCCCGAGAATTAGATGGATTTAAAGAACATGCCCAAATTGAGGTCAGGTTGAAAAGATGAGGTTTAAATCAAAGCAGAACAAGGTAGTTTTAAAAGACGGCATTGTGGTTAAAACACTGCAAAGCCAAGAAGCACTGCAGCGGGAAATTGAGGTTTTAAAGAAGCTGAAGGCCGCGGGGCTTGCTGTGCCCGCGGTAGTGGGCGCGCAGGGAAACAGCCTCCGGCTTGAATACATTAAAGGGCCAACTTATGAAGCCTTAGCCGAAAAAATGACTGCGAAGCAGTCTGCTGCTTTAGGGGCGTGGCTGCGGGGTTACCACAAAGCGACCGGGGCTTTAAGGGGCGATGTTAATTTAAGAAATTTCATTTGGCACAAAGAAACCTGCGTCGGCCTGGATTTTGATGAGCCGCTGACGTTTGGCGGGCCTGAGGTGGATCAAGGGAAAATCATTGCTTTTACAGCAACCTACGATCCTCCGTTTACATTTGGCAAAGAGAAAAGCTGTGGGCTTCTTCTGCAGGCTTTTTTGCAAAGGGGCGGCGGGCGGGCCGAGATCAAAAAGCAATATCTTTTGGAAATAGCCGCAGTGAAAGAGCGGCGGCCAAATGCTAATTTTAAATTGGCAGAGGCGGCGGTCTTTTTTGAAAAGCTTAATTGAATGTAAAAGTATCTCTGGTTTGGGGCCGGGGGAATTTTTCCGGGAGGAGAAATACTTTGAGTGTAAAAGTACCTATCTATGTAATTAAATCCTTGTAATGAAAACTTTTGATAATAGGTTCTACCTGTGAATATATTATCATTTGCTCTTTTAACCAAGCAGTTCAATAGTATGTTATACTTAGTTTTGTACGGCACAAACCTTGAAAGGGCGGAGGCAAAATGGCGGGTATGATTTCTGCTCTCATACTGTGTTATGGCTCGCCGTATTTGTCTGGTTGGATAAAAATCATAACAGGAGGTAAAGGGTATGGGCACAACTAACGGCAGGATTGACTGGGAAGGGCTTAACCGGGTCATTGACGCCCACAAGGGCCAAGAATCGGCTTTGATAGAGGTCCTGCATCAGGCGCAGGAAATGGTGGGTTACCTACCCCGGGAAGTTCAGGCCGCCATCGCCAAAGGGCTGGGCGTTCCTTTAAGCAAGATTTACAGCGTGGTTTCTTTTTATCACCATTTTACTACGAAGCCGAAGGGTAAATATCAAATATCTGTCTGTAAAGGCACGGCCTGCTACGTCAAAGGGGCCCCATCGGTTGTAGAGCGCTTGGAGAAGGAGCTGGGCTTTAAAGCGGGCGACATCGGTGAAGACGGCATGTTTTCTTTAGAAGAAGTACGCTGCCTCGGTGCCTGCGGCCTGGCGCCGGTAATTACAGTTAACCAAAAGGCTTATGGCTTAAAAGATGCGGAAAAAGCTATTGAAATTTTAAAGCAGTATTACTAGCCGGGTTGAGCAGGGAGTGAAAGGCATTGATTAAAACTTTGGATGAACTGCGGGAATTTAAAAAACGGGAAGAGGAAGCCCTGAAAGAACAGGCCGCGGGCCGGCGGGTCAGGATTCTGGTCGGTATGGGCACCTGCGGCATTGCCGCGGGGGCACAAGAAGTATTTGACGCTATTGTAGACGAATTAAAAAAGCGCGCCTTGGACGATGTAATTGTAACTCAAACGGGCTGCCTGGGTTTGTGCGCCCGGGAACCTTTGGCGGAAGTCATTGTACCCGGCCAAAAAAAGGTGCTTTACGGTGATGTTGACGGCGAAAAAGCACGGCAAATTGTGGCCCACCATGTGGCAAACGGCGTGGCTATCAAGCAGTGGGCCGTTAACAAGGGGGAAGTTTAAATGCAGCATGGTTCTCTTGTCCTGATTTGCACCGATGCCAAAAGCCAGGCCACTAAAAAGGCGCTGGTTGCGGAGCTGCAGGCACGGGAGTTAGATGAAACAATCCTGGTCATGGATGTTGATTCCCTGGGCTTTTGCGAAGATGGGCAGAACATGATGATTTATCCGGAGGAAGTACTGTATAAGGGGGTGCGGCCGGCGGATGTGGAAGAGCTGGTGGAAGAACATTTTGTCAACGGCTTAGTTGTGGAGCGCCTTTTAGGCGAAGAAGGGACGGAAATTGTCCCTTACGAGGAAGTGCCGTTTTTCAAACACCAGGTACGCATCGCCCTGCGCAACTGCGGAGTTATCAACCCCGAATCTATCGGCGAATATATTATGCGCGACGGCTATCAGGCGCTGGGAAAAGCTTTAACGGAAATGAGCCCGGCGGAAGTAATTGAAGTAATTAAGGAATCGGGCCTCAGAGGCCGCGGCGGTGGCGGTTTTCCCACCGGCGTTAAATGGGAATTCGCTTATAACCAGCCGAAAGGCCAAAAATACATTGTCTGTAACGCGGACGAGGGTGACCCGGGGGCGTTCATGGACCGCAGTATTTTAGAGGGCGATCCCCACAGCGTCGTTGAAGGCATGGCCCTGGGGGCTTATGCTATCGGTGCCGATAAAGGCTATATTTACTGCCGCGCAGAGTATCCCATCGCCGTCAGGCGTCTAAATTTGGCTATTGCCCAGGCCAAAGAAAACGGGCTTTTGGGCAAAAACATTTTTAACTCGGGTTTCGATTTCGATTTGGAAATCCGCTTGGGTGCCGGGGCTTTCGTCTGCGGCGAAGAGACAGCCCTCTTGGCTTCCATCGAAGGGGAGCGGGGCGAACCGCGGCTGCGGCCGCCTTACCCCGCTGTGTCAGGGCTGTGGGGTAAGCCGACAGTTATCAATAACGTAGAAACATTTGCCAATATAACTTCTATTATCAATAAAGGTGCCGCTTGGTTTAAAAGTATCGGTACAGAAAACAACAGGGGCACCAAGGTATTTGCCCTGGCAGGGGATATTCAAAACATCGGCCTGGCCGAAATACCGATGGGTACAACTCTGCGCCAGGTAATTTATGATATCGGCGGCGGCCTGCCAAAAGGCAAAAAATTCAAAGCAGCGCAAACAGGGGGCCCTTCCGGTGGCTGCATCCCCGCGGAATATTTGGATACACCCATTGACTACGACAATTTAACTAAGCTGGGCACAATTATGGGCTCGGGCGGTTTGATCGTTATGACCGAAGATACCTGTATGGTCGACTTGGCTCAATTTTTCCTCGATTTTGTCCAAGATGAATCCTGCGGCAAGTGCCCACCGTGCCGAATCGGCACGACGGTGATGCTGGATATCCTAAACGGGATCATCGAAGGGAAAGGCAAAGCGGAAGATTTGGACAGGTTGGAAGAGTTGGGCGCGGGCATTGCGGAAACCTCCCTTTGCGGTTTAGGCCAGACTGCTCCCAATCCGGTCCTCAGTACTTTGAGATATTTCCGTGCGGAATATGAAGAGCATGTCCATGACAGAAAATGCCGGGCCGGTGTGTGTATTGAACTCCTGGAATATTATATTGTCCCGGAAAAATGCAGAAGCTGCGGCATCTGTGCCAGGCACTGCCCTGTGGATGCCATCAGCGGCGATCGCTCCACCCCTTATGTCATTGATCAGGAACTATGCATTAAGTGCGGAGTCTGCCTGGAAGAATGTCCTTTTGATTCGATTATTAAACGGTAATCAATTACGCAGTTATCCGTTATCTATAAGATTCACAGAATCGGCGGCCGTGCCGATTCTGAAAGGAGATTTGTGAATGTATAACGTTGTTATCGACGGCAGAGAAGTAGCTGTTAAGAAAGGCACCACTATACTGGAAGCCTGTGAATTTTTGGGGATTAAAATCCCCACCCTTTGTTACCTGAAACACCTCAGTCCGGAAGGTGCCTGCCGCATGTGCTTAGTTGAAGTAGAAGGTCAGCGCAAGCCGGTAACCGCTTGTACGATGCCGGTCAGTGAGGGCATGGTGGTCAACACCGAATCAGAAGTCGTGCAAAACTTGCAGCGGGGTGTATTGGAATTTTTGTTGCTCAACCACCCGCTGGATTGCCCGGTGTGCGACAAGGGCGGCGAGTGCCCCTTGCAAGACCAAACGTATACGTACGGGCC
>JBHGWS010000103.1:0-4313 GCA_041936745.1 Candidatus Darwinibacter acetoxidans | reverse complement strand
TATGGGGGGTTGCCGGGGCTTGTCCTGGTCCACGTCGTCTATGGGCTGCCTATAACCACCCTTTTGTTTAGAAGTTTTTACCACGAAATACCTAACGAGCTTTTGGCTGCGGGCAGCATTGACGGTGCGGGGTTTTTTGGCATATTCCGCCACTTAATACTGCCGCTTTCCGGGCCGCCTTTTTTAGTTGTCTGTATTTGGCAGTTTACTCAAATCTGGAACGAGTTTCTCTTTGCGGTAACGCTGACCAAGCCCGGGTCACAACCAATTACGGTTGCCTTGGCCAACCTGGCGGGCGGCCAAGCCGTTTCTTGGAACCTGCCCATGGCCGGTTCAGTGCTGGCAGCGCTGCCTACAACGATTATTTACATACTTTTAGGGCGTTATTTTGTCAGGGGTTTATTGGCGGGCGCACTGAAAGGATGAAAGCCCGCGGGCTTGTCCCGCTTGTTTTTAACCTTCTCGGCTCTTCCCGGGAAGGTTTTTTGCCGTCAGTCAAGAATTTTAATTTCTACCCGGTTAAAGGCTTGGGTAGTATCCCTACGGGATAGGAACACTGAGAATATGGGGAGGACAAAAAGTGTATTTATATTTTCTCGGTACCGGGGCGGGCAAGCCTTCCCTGACTCGAAACGTGACAAGTATAGCAGTAAAAATGCCGCAGCCCCTAAACGATGTTTGGTTGTTTGACTGCGGTGAAGGGACACAGCACCAAATCCTGCAGTCCCCTTTTACCTTACGCCAGATTGGGCACGTGTTCATAACTCACCTGCACGGCGATCATATCTTCGGCCTGCCCGGGTTTTTAGCCAGCAGATCATTTGCCGCGGGTGAAAAGCCCTTAGTAATTTACGGGCCGCCGGGGATTAAAGAGTTTATCGCTACGGCTTTAAAGATCAGTGGGACTCGTTTAAGCTATCCCCTTGCAGTCCGGGAAATTAAACCGGGGCCGGGGTCAGACGAGCGGGCCGAGCTGGAGGTTGCGGGCTGGGGGCTTAAAATAGGTGTTTTGGAGCATGGTGTAACCTCTTTGGGGTACCGTTTAGAGGAACCGGACAAAGAAGGCCGCCTGCAAGTGGAAAAACTGCGGGCGATGCAGATACCCCCGGGCCCAATTTACGGCCGCTTAAAACGGGGTGAACTTGTGGTTTTGGAAGACGGCAGGGTGCTGAAAGGCAAAGACTTCGTCGGCCCCAAACGCAGGGGCCGGCATGTTGTGATCCTGGGCGATACGCGCTACAGCCCGGCGGCGGCCGAGTTGGCTAAAAATGCCGATCTGCTCGTTCATGAGGCTACCTTTGCCGCGGGCCTGACGGACCGTGCTTTCAAATATTACCACTCCACAACGGTTCAAGCAGCTGAGATTGCCAAAGAGGCCCGGGTAGGCAAACTGGTTTTAACCCATCTCAGTTCCAGATACCGCGAAAGTGCTCTGCCGAAACTGCTTTTGGAGGCTCAAAGCGTTTTCCCTAATACACATTTGGCAAAAGATCACTTCAAAGTGGAGGTTCCCCGGCCTAATTAAAATTTAATCCCAATCTTCCCGGGCCAACTTAAGCTCCAATTCTTTTAACACCGCTTGGCGCTTTTTGTAGTCCGGCAATATTTTGGCGACCAAAGCCCAAAAACGGGGTGAATGGTTGGGCTCTTGTAAGTGAAGAAGCTCGTGCACGATAACGTAGTCGACGGCCTCTTTGGGTGCCATTAACAGCCGCCAGGAAAGGTTGATGTTTCCTTTGCTGCTGCAGCTGCCCCAACGCCTTTTGGCGTCAGTTATTTTCACTGCCTTGGGCACAAGCCCTGTTACTTGCGCCAAATGTTCCGCTCTTTCTTTAAGGATGCTCCCTGCCAGCAGTCGATAAATTTGGCGGGCCGCTTTTTTTATTTCCGCCGGGGTTAAATTTGGGGGCAGAAAAAAACACCGGCCGTCCCAGCCCATCTTTCCGCCCGTTTTCGGCCGAAGGGGGTAACGCTCGCCTAAAAGGCGAAGGTGGGAGCCGTAATTTAACTGAAACGCTTCTCTTTGGGCTAGATTCTTTTTTACTTCACTTAAATGCCGCTCGATCCAGGCTTGCTTGGAGGCCACAAAGCGGTCAATCTCCCGCTTAGGTACCTGCAGAGGGGCTCTTACTACAACTTCCGCTTCTTTGGTTATCTGCAGTGCCATTGTTTTTCTGGTTGATCTGATGAGAGTATAAGATGTCATTTGTTACCTTTCTACAGTTAAAAGGCGGCAAATTTTTCTAAAAATTTTTCCCGCGAGATCCAAACTTCGTGCGGTTTTCGCTCAGCGGATAATTGTTTTAGTTCGCCATCTTCCTTGGGAGAAAAAGCCCTGCGCAAAAGGCGCAGCCAGAAGTAGTTTACCGATGCCCAAACTCCCGGCGGGATTTCCCTGGCGGTAAAACCCATGCGTTTTGCGGCGGGGGCGAATAAAGTGATGCCGCACAGTGCAGTAACCCCTTTATTATCTGTTCTTAAGATTTCGCCTAAAAGGCGCAGTTCTTTGATGATATCGCGGTATAAGGCCCACTCAGGCGAGCGGCGGCCGCCGTAGCGGTGTAAGGCGGGGTTGCTTAAATGCAGTTCGGCAAGGCGATCGCCTTTTTTAATTAAAACGCCGTCCACTTCCAAACCAGGCCCTTTGTAAGTGCGGCACGCAACCCGCAGTAATTTCTTCTCAGAGCCGGGCAGGAAGCGGGCCCCGATCAGGTTTTTGTAAACAAGTTCCCAAGCACTGGCGATGGCCCACAACACTTTTCTCATTTTATCCCGCCTCGCTGCTGATTTTAATATACTTTCGTTTTATGGCGTGGTCGTCTTCCGTTTGGACATCCGCTAAGCGGATAACGGGGCTTACCAGCCGGTTATGCTCCCAGGTGACTTTGTATTCAGCATTATCGCGCAAAAGGGTTTTTAAAATCACTTGGCCAGCTTTTGTGCTCAAGCCCTGCAGCCATTGGCTGCTTCTTGTTGGGAAGTTCTTAATAATTAATTCTACAACGAGCCGTGAATCTAAATTCTCGTCTTCCTGGACGGAGATATAAAAATGTTCGACACAGCCCGCCAGTTCCGGGTCTTCTAAGACAGCTGTCTCAATGTTAGCCGGGTAAACGTTAGCGCCGCCTATGGAGACGGTGCCGTCAGCGCGGGTATCAACAAAGAGAAAAGGTAACTTAAAGGGCTTAGCCGGCAGTTCACGGCAGATTTCATTCAGATCGTAACCATGGGCCTTTAAAATTTTCTCCAGGCTGTTGAAAGAAAAGACACGGCCCCGATCGAGGATGTTGTACCTGATCAAAGGCACATGGGACCAGTAAGTTACCAGGAAGTTTTGTTTGTGCTGCTCTATGTAATGGGTGAAAGGAGAGTATTGGAACAGGTTGGGCAGGTTGCGGGCCCGGCCGAAAAGTGTTTTGGCAAGTTTGGGATCCTGCAGAGCCAGCCTTTTAATCTTGATTGAAAGAGGCGTCTCCGTGGCAGTGGTGGCCCCAAAATCAGATGCACCGTAAGCGTTGATAATCCGCATCGGCTCACGCTCAACGTCAACTCCCAGACGGCCGGCGATGTATTCGCGCCAGCTTTCAGTTGTTGCTTCGCCGCCTGTGACAAAGACAACGTTCAAGGCCGGCCAGTCGATATCCGCTCCTTCATCCACCAACCGTTTAAGATAGACGGGGTTGCCGAAGACAACCAGTTTCCGGAAGTGCCTGCCGAAATAGCGGATAATTTCCAAAGTCTCCGGCACATCTTCCCCGGGCGAAACACTCGTTATTTTACAGCCGCTGTCTAATGCCAAATCCGTACTCAAACGTAAAATATCGGTGCCGCTGGTCCAAGTGCCCAAAGAAAAGCCTATAACAGCTAAGGCAGGCTCGTTTTTCGGGTTGAGGTATTGCCTCCAAACCAAATGGAAGTTAAAGGCCGAGCTGCGGGCTTCACTCATCGTTTTCAGCCAATAAGTGGGCGAGCCGGAAAAGCCCGAGCTGCGTTGAATGGAATAGGCGCGGCTTAGTTTTTGGCTGGTCAAATCAGCCAATTCGTTGGCGTTTAGATAGCTTTCTTTATCTAAAATAGGCAGTCGGCGGTAGCTTTTGTGGGTAATAAAAAGCGGTACGCGTCCAAGGCTTGCTTTTACCAGCCGCCGATAAGCGGGGATGCGGTGGGCCGCTTTGGTATAAAGCAGGGCAGCGTAAAGATTGCCAATTTCCTCGATCAGCCTGGGCGGCACGCTGCTTGCCAGAAAACGGACCAATCTGTAATTCAGCTCCCGCAGCATTCGTTTTAGCATTTAGATTACCTTCTTCTCGTTT
>JBHGWS010000102.1:0-14670 GCA_041936745.1 Candidatus Darwinibacter acetoxidans | reverse complement strand
CGCACCTACTCGAGCATGAACAGGTCAATAGGGCGCTTCCGGCGGGGGTTAGCCTGGCCTATGACCACTTAAAAATCAATATTGCGCGGGATTAAAGAGGAGG
Organism: Candidatus Darwinibacter acetoxidans; assembly: GCA_041936745.1. Taxonomy (GTDB): domain Bacteria; phylum Bacillota; class Limnochordia; order Darwinibacteriales; family Darwinibacteriaceae; genus Darwinibacter; species Darwinibacter acetoxidans_A. The sequence goes on along the minus strand of JBHGWS010000102.1, from coordinate 14,567 downwards.
CGCGGCATATAGTGTAATGATCTTCGTTGAGGAGGAGAGCGATGATGATCATCCACAAGGAATACGCTTTGCGCCGATTTTGCGAAGTTCCGTTAAAACATGGTTCAAGCCGGGCTCTTTTGGAAAAAATGTGGCAGGATGCCAAGATTTTAAAGCAGGTGGTCTTCGTTACCAGGCGGGATTATCTGCCCAATACGATGCTCGTCGCCCAAGAGGGGGCGGCTGAAATCTCCTTTCGCCTGCAGCTTGGTGAGGTGGAGGCGGAGTCTCTGACTTTAACAAACGGAAAACTTCTGAAAGAACAGCAAAAAATGCGGATTAAACGCATTGACGATCCCCTGCGGGCCTGGGAGGCTTTGCAAAGTTTCAGCGGCCTTTTACATGTTCAACTTGTTTTTAAGGAAAAAACACCCGATTGGTATGGTGAAATTGTAGTGCCCAATGAGGCGGTGCCCTCCAATATCAGGACCCCCGGTTTTGCCGCCTTTGTCAGAGAACAGATCGATCTCCTTTTGTGGGCCATTACTTTGAAAGAAGAGATTGATCGAGCTCTGCGCAGCGGCGATCAGGGGCGGTTTGAGCAGGTAGTGCCATTATATAAAAAGGTTCGCCAATCCTGTTTTTGGCAGCTTTAAAGGCAGGAATCGCAGCCGGCCGCGTGGAATTCCCATACAGTCCAGTATTGGGGGTAGAAATTTTGCAAACAGTAGTCCGCAGGAAAAAAAGCCAGTTACGGGAATTGGTGGAGACAATCGGTTCCGCTTTACTTATTGCTGCTTTTATTATGATTTTTATTGCCAGGGCCTACACCGTGAACGGCGAATCCATGCTGCCAACGCTGCATCACGGCGAACGCCTTTTGGTGGATAAGATTTCTTATCGGTTTACAGAACCCGCCCGGGGTGAAATTATCGTTTTCAAAAACCCCGCCAATCAGAAGGAGCAGTTCATTAAAAGGGTTATCGGCCTGCCCGGGGATAAAATCCTCATTGACAAGGGTGTGGTTTATATCAACGATCAGCCGGTAGGAGAGGATTACACGTTAGCACCGGCGCGCATTGGGTTTTCTGCCCAAGTTGTCCCCGAAAACACCTATTTTGTCTTGGGCGACAACCGCAACAACAGTGAAGACAGCCGTTTTGGCCGAGTTGGGTTTTTGCCGCGCCAGTTGATTGTGGGCAGAGCGGTGTGGCGCTACTGGCCCTTGAATCGGCTCGCCTTTATCTTCAAACCGGAGGCTTTTCAGGCAGCTTTTTAACCGGGCTGATAATTCCGGCCGAAATGATTGTCTTAAAGGCGTCTTCTACGCTCATGTCCAAGGGGATGCAATCTTGGTTAGGTACCACCAAGCACACACCTGAAGTGGGGTTGGGAGTGGTGGGTACAAAGACGGTGGTGGAACGGGTTTTGATTTTGGCATCAAATTCGGGGATACCTTCATTAGTTACAAACGCCAGAGTGTACAAGCCCTCGCGGGGGTATTCCACCAGTACAACCCGCTGGAATCTTTCCGCATCGGTGGAGCTGGAAAACGCTTTGACGATCTGCTCCACCCCCTGGTAGATATTCTTAAAAATGGGGATGCCTAAAAGCAGGCTTTCGGCCCAGGTGAAAATTCTCCGGCCTATTACATTTGTGGTGAGGACACCTGTAGCAAAAATTAACAGAATAGTAAGAATTGATCCGGCACCGGGGACATGGTAACCGAACAGTTTTTTGATCACACTGCCAAAAATGCTGTCTACCGTGACCAAGCCAAAGACAAGTACATATATTGTGATCACACCCGGTAAAAGGATCAACAAGCCATTGATAAAATAACGTCGCACAGCAAACACCCTTTCTCCAATACGATTATAGCAGTCTTTGCACAATCAGTATATAAGGGGGAAGAAGAGTATGAATAATAAAATAGGTTTAGTTCTCTCGGGGGGCAGTGTGCGGGCGGCCGCCCAGATTGGCGTGTTAAAGGCACTGGAAGAATATTGTCTGGAACCTGATGTGGTTGTGGGCACCTCAGGCGGTTCTATTGTGGCTGCGCTGTATGCGGGCGGTTTAACGGCTCGGCAGCTGGAACAGCTGTTTTTAGACTACAGCAGGGCCAAGGGTGAGATCGTTGATATAAATTGGCCCGGAGCACTGCTGGCCCTGCTGACCTGGGATGTGAAGCGCCTATCCGGGGCAGTGCGGGGCGTCAATTTAGAAAAAATTGTTGCCGACAGCCTGCCCGTGAACAGTTTTCATAGGCTCACCAAGTGTGATCTGCTCATTCCCGCTGTAAATTTGAATAACGGCCAGCAGACAGTATTTTGTGCGCCGGAAAAACTAGGTTTGAAGCTGGTTGACGGGGAATACGCGGATTATCCGGTGCGGGCCGATCTGACCATTGCCCAGGCGGTGCGGGCCAGCATCAGCATTCCGGGCATTTTCGTACCGGCCGTTTTTGGCGATGCTCACGCGGACTGTTATGTGGATGGGGGGCTGAGGGATGGCTACCCCCTCAATATTGCGGTCCGCCTCGGTAGGGCAGAACGCATTATCGGCGTCAATCTCGGTTATGCGGGTATGCGCCGAGATACCGTCTTGGCGGAGGGCCCGGTTGAAATTTTAAGCCAAGCGCTGGATATTATGATGCGGGCCCAATACGAGGATCGCCTGGAGGATCGGGCTTTAAGCAGCAGCAAGATCATGACGATCAACCCTTTGATCTATGATATTGGCACCTTTGAGGTAGAATATATCCCGGACATGATTCAGCGGGGCTATACCGTTGCCGCCAAGCTTTTTGCAGAATGGGGCCTTACAAGGGGCAGCGGGGGCAATGTGCAATCTTTCTTTGGCAGATTCCGCGGTTTTCGGGATTACCCCGCCAAGGGCACACCGTATTTTCAAGAACTGTTAGCAAACCAAATCAAGCGGCCCGGGCAGGTTCCGAAATCGGCTGTCCCGGTGGCGCAATAGCGGCGCAACAGCGGCGCAGTAGCGGCACAATAGCGGAGGATAATCTTTTGCGGTTGTCTTAGCTTTTGGAACATGCTACCATAAGGGGGAAGAGCGGGCGCTTTGGCGGCCTTTCTCTTCCTACCTTGTGCGAATTAGGGTATAATGATAGTATTAGACGGGTCCGCGCCGGTACCGCTCGGTTACTAGCACCGTTATTAGAAGTTGTGTGCGCCCTAAGGAGGATGGTTAATGCTCAAAGACTTTTTCGGCACATTTAAAAGCCTCACACCGATTGTATTTGGTTTATTATTTTTCCAAATTCTCATTCTAAAAAAACCGTTGGATAAACCCCAATCCTTCTTTGGCGGTTATCTGCTCAGTCTGCTTGGCCTTTTTCTTTTCCTGAAGGGGTTGACCCTATGCCTGCTGCCCTTGGGCCACAGTGTTGGGGAAAGCCTGCCTGTTTTGGACAATAAATTTTGGATTATCGCGGTGGGGTTTGTCATCGGCTACCTCGCTACTCTAGCTGAACCGGCGCTGCACGCTTTGGCCATGGAGGCGGAAGAAATTTCGGTGGGTGCCCTGCCTAAACAGGTACTGATTCAGGCGGTGGCCATCGGTTTTGGTACCGGGATGGCTTTAGGCATTGCTAAGATTTTATTCCAGATCTCATCTACTACAATTATTATTCCTCTTGTATTTATCACCATCATCTTAACTTATTTCGCCCCGGAAGGGATTGTGGGGATTGCCTTTGATTCTGCCAGCGCCACCACCGGGCCGATCAACATTCCCATCAACATGGCGGTGGCCATCGGCTTGTCCAGGGTTTTGGCCTCAACCGACCCGTTATCTGCCGGTTTCGGGCTGGTGGGCCTCACATCTTTGGGGGCCGCGGTAAGCGTTTTAATTCTAGGTATCATTACGGGTATTTAAACTCGGGGAAGGAGTGTAAAGCGTGGATTATATCGCAATTTTCGTCATAGTGGAAAGAGGTAAGGCGGATCACATAGTAGATGAAGCTAAAAAAGTGGGCGCGGTGGGAGCCACCATCTTTTACGCCCGAGGCACGGGCGAAAAGGAGTTTCAAAAATTCTTTAACCTGCACGTAGAATCTTCCAAGGAGATCATCCTCATTCTCACGCCGGAAGACAAAAAACAGCCCATCGTGGACTGCCTGGTTGAAGCGGGCAAGCTGGATGATCCCGGCGCGGGCATCCTCTTTACCGTTCCGGTGGGGGAGTTATTGGGCTTACACCACCGGGAAAGCATTAATAGGGATTAGGCCTGCATTGGCCCAATCCGCTGCAAGGGGGGCAGCCCGGTGAAAAAAATGGGACCGTTTGTCATAACTTTCTTGGTGGCTTTTTTACTGGCGAAGATTTTGGCCAGCATTTTCAACTTCGCCGGTTTCAGCTTAGACGATCCGCAGCTTTTACTGCTCGGGCTGGACCTTCTGTTTTGGGCCGCGAGCTGGGCGGTGAGCTTCATTGTCTATGCAACGGTGCGAGACGCGATTAGGACGAAAAGGCAAAGAAAGCAAGCGAGGCAAAAGGCGGAAGAAGGCGAATTTGAGCCCATGCCTTAAACTCGCACGCTAAGCAGGTTGTGTTTTAACGCGGCCTGCTTTTTATAATTCATAAAGGCCCGAAAACAAGACAAACAGGCCCAAGCCGCAGGCCGCTAAGGCCAAGAAAGCCGAACCTACCGCTGCAAGTTTGGACCCCTCCCGCCAATTGTATCCGGCGAAGCTGAACATATAAAGCAGCATGGCCAACAGCCCTACTGCGCTTAAGTATCTCACGGGCATCCCCCCGGACTAAAGCACGATCTGCCTGCCTGTACGGCGGATCGCCGCTTTGACTTCTACCGTGATTTCGGCGTTTTGAAAGCGTTCGTTCCAGTTGAAATTCTCTGCCGCTGGCACGGTCAAGAAATCTTTAGTGGTATGATTGCCGAACATAAATACGTCTACGTTTAAACTCTGGCAGTTCCTTATTACATCTTCAATGCCTGTCCTGACGATTGTTTGAAATTTCTCCTCTAAAAGGCCTTTTAAAGGCTGCTGTTCGTAGTGCAGTTTGCTTTGTACCGCCAGCAGGTCTAAATCGAGCCGGACAGCGACATCTATCAAGGCCTTGTTTCCTTGCAGTTTCACTCTAATCCGCGGTTCTCCCAGCGCCCGCACATCTAATGGGATGATCAAGTCGGGCTGCTTCGGATCTTCCATCGTAAAGAAACCCCGCCGAAATTCGCCGCGCACCATGAGCAAAAACCGAGTCTGATCGCCATTTAATTCCCCCACCATTTCTCCATCGCGAAAAAGGGCGGTGCCGAAAAACTCAACTTTTCCTTCACCGGCCCGAGGCAGCGCCCCCGCCAGATATTGCCCGCCGGTTTGAAATTGAGTGCCCCAGGGTTCCCCTTCCTTAGGTAGGGATTTGAAGTCGTTGAGCGCGGCCAAAGTAGCTATGGGCTGGTAGTAGGGGGAGTTGAGCGCGGTGTAAAAATGGTTTAGGGTAACAACGGGGGAAAGTCCCGTGTTTTTACTTTCTCGGCCTAAAAACTGCAGATCTTCCGAAACGGAACTGCCCGCAAAGGGCGCCACACCCTCTAAGAAATCCTGCGCTGCGCCTTTTACAACCAAGACCCGCGCCGATTTGCGGATCTGCCTGAAACGAATGATGGGCATGATATAATTGTCCACCAATCCCGAGGCGGCCAGCTCTTCCGAAAAAATAATCGTTTGGGCATGTGTAAAGGATAGGCGGCGGGGAATTGCTGAATTTAGCATATCGATGCCGGTAAAAAAAGAGGGGGCATCAATGACGATGGTATCTTCTTTCGAAGAACGCTCCTGGCGGGATACTCCCGCGTCTTCGCCGCCGCCCGTCAATTCTTCTAAGGAAGAAAAAAGCAGTGTCAGCCGCCACTTATCAGCCAGGCCCCGATCTACCCCTATTGCCCAAACGTGCAGCATTTCACCGGGATCGAATGCATCCCAGCACGATGTGAGCAGTAAGGCAATCAGCAAAAGGAAAAGGGGTGCTGCCTTTTTAAGCATCGGCATTGACCCCCTTTTTGCGGATCACCGCCACGATTAGGGCCACCAAGGGCAGAACAAAAAACGGTATCGAACCAAACTTGCGAATGAATTCCACCTCGCCTAAAATTACCGAGATCACATCGGTGTGCATTAAAGAAGTCGCGAATAGCACAACTGAGCCCGCCAAGACGATGGGTTTTTTATCTGTGATGCGAAACATTTTACAGTACAGCCAGACGAAAGAATAAAAGAGGACGGTTGTGGAGATCAGTGTGGAAATCATCCAAATGAAAAGGAAAATTGTCTCCACCCTCTGCAGTGTGCTCCCGTAATCGATGAGTGCCGCCATTTCCAGCATGGGGGCGGTGATTTCCTTAGCAATGTAGTAGGGGAAGGTCAGGGTAAACAGCAGTAGGGAGAAGGAAACCAGCAGCGCCGCCAGGGCCAGGCTGATCAGCCCCTCTTTTTTGATGTTTTCCAAACCCTGAAATGATTTGGCAAAAACAGCCAGGATGATTACTTCCCCATAGGCGGAACAACGTACTATTCCGGCTAAGACCGTCTTTTTTAAGCCGCTGCCGAAAAGGGGAAAAATGTTGTTTATATCATAGTTTTGAATGCCCAAAGCAACTACCGTCAAGTAACCGAGCAGCATGGGATAGGCCAATAGCTTCGCCAGCCTGGCCATGGTCTCCAGCCCCAGGCGGGATAAAATGAAGACGTTAAGAATGAACAGCCCCACGATATACCAGTTGTGGCTGAGGGGGAAGACATAAATGCGAATTACTTCGCCAAATTCCGCCAGATTCGTTGTGGCGGCAAAAAATAGGTGTACAGCCAGCAGCCCGGTAAAGATGAAACCTAGGGGCCGGCCCAAAGCAAGTTCGAAGATCTCGGCTAAATCGCAATTGGGGAACCGCTTCAACAATAAATAGATAAATGCAAATCCCAGCAAAGCGGTTAGGGCTGAAATTAGCGTCATGTACCAGCCCGCTGTGCCCACTAAAGCGGCCACAGTGGCCGGGCTGGTAAAAAAGACTTTGGCCGCGCTTGTAAAGACAACCAGCCACATCGCTTCCGCAATGCCAAATTTGCCTTCTTGGATCATCTTTGTCCCCCCTATTTTTTTGTCCAACCCCGGATTGTTTTATCTTTAGTCTTCTTAATTTGCTCAGGATTGATCGCATCCGGCCTTTCCTTTTGCAGAAAAACGGGCTTTCTAACTAAAAAGTCAGAGCCTTTGGTCTTGGGTGCTGCGGGCGCGAAAAAGGGTACTCCGAAAGATTTCATGGAACAGGCAAACCCCAGCACAACTAAAATTCCGATGGAAATACCGTAAAACCCCGCCAGCCAGCCCAGTCCGGTGAAGGCAAATCTCAGAATGCGCAGGCCAAAGGCGATGGGGAAATTGGGCACAGCGAAATTGCCCAGACCGGCTATTGCCACAATGACAATTAAAATGGGGCTGACCAATCCCGCGGCCACCGCAGCTTGGCCCAGGATCACTCCGCCGATAATACCCAGCGTTTGGCTCACAACGCCCGGAACTCGCACCCCCGCTTCGCGAATTAACTCCCAGGAGATCTCCATAATCAAAAGTTCAATCGGGGCGGGGAAAGGCAGGTTTCCCCTAGTTCTGATAATGGTGGTTAAAAGCCCCACCGGAATCGCTTCTTGGTGGAAAAGTGTTAAAGCTAAATACAGGCCGGGCAGTAGGGTCGAGGCTAGGATCGCCACCACACGGATCATGCGCAAAAATGTACCGTACTGCCAGCGCAGGTTAAAGTCTTCAGATGTGTGGAAGAAATGGGCGAAAGTAGCGGGAATTACGCTTACAGTCGGTGTGCCGTCAAAGACGATCGCGATTCGCCCTTCCATCAATAAAGAAGCAACCCGGTCGGGCCTTTCCGTTATCAAAATTTGGGGCAGCAGGGCATAGGGGTGATCTTCAATCAGGTGGCTGAGTACTCCGTCCGAAATAAAATCGAGGTTAAGGCTTGAAATCCTTTTTTTAGCTTCGGCGATTACCTCTTGATTAGCTATACCCTGTATGTATAAAAGGGCACAGGTCGTATTGTTGGCCTCGTTGACAAACAGCAGCTCCGTGATTAAATCTTTGTTGCGCAGGATCTTGCGAATCAGGGTAATATTGGTGCGTACATCCTCAATAAACCCTTCCTGCGGCCCCTGTACAACCATCTCAGTGAGGGGTGTGGACACGGCCCGCTTCTCAAACCTGACCGTTTCAACAACGACGCATTTCGCACAGCCATCGATGAAAAGGGCCGTTTTGCCCAAAAGGATCCGTTTGATAATCTCATCATAAGCGACTTCAACCGAGATTTGCTCCACAGCCAGCAGGTTGTCTGTGACATAATCGATCATGTCGGCGGCGGGAATGGTTTCATCGCCGGCCTTACCCAACAGCTGCCGCAGGATGTAATTGCTGGTGATGCCGCTGTCCGTGATCCCTTCTATATAAACGAGGCAGGCTGCCCTTTGCTGCAAAATTTTAAACTCCCTAAGCCCAAGGTCATCATTTGTGGGGTAGTTGAACTCCTGCTTGATTCTGGCCAGGTTGGCCTCCAGTTTCGTGGAAACTTCCTGGGAAACCTGCTGTATTTCCCCTTTTTCAGCAGGCTTTTCATGCCCTTGCAGCCACCGGGCAATTTTGTGGCGCAGCCCTTTTTTGGGTTCCTCTTCTTCTTCTTCTTTTTCGTGCGGGGCACCGCCCATTTCTTCCAGCAGCTCAAATTGCTCATATGGTTCGGGCCCTTTATAGGTAAAAAGTCTTTTGATCTTAACTAGTAAGTTCACCTTCCCACCCCATGCTTTAGTCTGCGCATCACGATTATTGTGTACAGAGGCCGCTGTTTTATCCTCGTTTATAGATACCAGCAATTCACTACAGGACTTCGTTCTCTTTTACCGAATGACGTTGTGACTAACAAGGAAAGTGCCAGCACCTTTTGTATCATTTTGGGGGAGGTTTTAATAGTGCGGGAACCCATTGTACCGGCTAGGCTCAAAGATAAGCAAAAGAAACGGAAAGAATCCGCAGCAAACAGGCAGGTGAGCCTGATTATTTTTACCATTATTGCGCTGGGGCTGGCCGCCTTCGGATCTTATTATTTTTTTCTGCCCAAACAAGAGAAATTCGTACTCGATTTTTATACTTACGCAGCAGTAGATTCCAGGGACTTCCTGGAAACTTTAACGGTAAAAGGAACGGTCCTGCCCAAGCAGGTGGAAATTATCGCGCCTAAAATCGGTGGGACAATCGAAGAAATCCTAGTGGCGGAGGGAGACGATGTGCAGAGGGGTGACCCTCTTTTCCGTTTGTATTCAGCGGAAGCGGTGGCGGAAAAAAATGCCTGCGAAACGGAGTTGGGCGAAGCCCGGGCGAAACTGGCCCAGCAAGAGATCGATCACGAATTGGAGCTGGACGCGGAACGGGTAAAAAACATTCAAGCCCGGGAAGAGTTGGCCGCGGCCGAAGAAAACGTGAAACTGCAGAGAATTTTGTTTGATTACGGCTCCATTCCTAAGGTGGATTTGGATAAAGCGGAACAAAATCTAGAGACGGCCCGGCGCCGTGTGGCCCAGAGCGAACGGGAGTTAGAACTGCTCACACGCAGGCATGTGGCCGATCGGGCTGCTGCGGAAAAAGCGATTACTATAGCCAGAGAAAAGGTGGGCAAAGCGTCCGAAAAAATTGAGAATTTCTTAGTAACCGCCCCGATTTCCGGGCGCATTCTGTCCTTAAAGATTCCCAACAACCGAAACGTGTCAGCTCACCAAGAATTGGGCACACAAGCCGATCTCAGCAGCCAGATTGTGGAACTGAATGTGGCACCGGGCCAAACAGAGCGCTTCGGCATCGGCACCGCCGTCACAATCAGCTTGGGGCAGGCGGAATATGCGGGCGAAATAGCGTACATCGCTCCCCGGGCAGAACAGGGCACAGATGGGCCGAGCGTACTGGTTCGAGTTGATTTTCTGGAAGAAGTATCCCATCTGAGGCCTTACAGTTCGGTGAGTGCAAACATCCATCTGCAGCTGCAAAAGGACAGCCTCTACCTGCCGAGGGGGGCCTATTTAACAAGCGGGCAGCAGCTTTTTGTCTATGTGATCGATGGCAAGCGGGCACACAGGCAGGATGTGCAGTTTGGCATGTTGGACGGTAATGCGGTACAAATTCTGCGCGGTTTGACATTGGGCGAGCAGGTGATCATCAGTTCCTACGATGCCTTTCGCCATCTGGAAGAGATTGAGATCCTGCCGCAGGGAGGGCATACGCTGTGATTAAATTAGAAAAGATCAGCAGAGAGTATTTTATGGGCAATCAGGAGATCAAAGCACTTGACTGCGTTGATCTGGACATTCAAAGGGGGGAGTTCTTGTCCATTATGGGGCCTTCCGGTTCGGGCAAATCAACCCTTTTAAACATTTTGGGGGTGCTGGATAAGCCAAGCGCGGGCAGTTATTTCTTGGAAGAAGTGGACGTGACCTGGTTAAAAGATCGGGAACTGGCTAAAATTCGCAATGAACATTTCGGGTTTATCTTTCAAAGCTACAACCTATTTCCCGAATTGACTGCTTTAGAAAATGTGATGGTGCCCCTGATGTACGCGGGCAAAGCTCGCCGTGTGCGGAGGGAGCGGGCGGAAGGCCTGCTCGCCTCGGTAGATATGGATCACCGTCTGCATCATTTGCCCACGCAGCTTTCAGGGGGCGAACAGCAGCGCGTGGCCATTGCCAGAGCGCTGGCCAACGATCCCACTTTGATTTTGGCGGACGAGCCCACCGGTAATCTTGCAACCGATCAGGGGGCGGAAATCATGGAAGTTTTGCAGAATTTAAATAAAAAAGGCACCACGATCGTCATTGTTACCCATGATCCGGCCATCAGCGCCTACGGAAAACGCTTGATACAGCTGCGTGATGGGGCGGTAGTCGGCGATGAGCGGAGGGGGGAGGCGCATCATGCTTAAGAGGTTGCAGAACCGCGGTATTATGATTTTGGTCTTTCTGGCCGTTTTTGTGCAGGCAGGCACGGTAGGGGCAAAAGTGCTAGAGATAGAAGTACGCGATGCAATCCTGCTCGCGGAAGAGCATAATCTCGATTTTCGCTTGGTTAAAATTGATTGGCAGGCCGCTCAGTCCGATTTGGAGCGGGCTTTGATCGTGGGCGAACCGGAAATGCTGGCTGAGGCTAAAAAAACGTGGGCACAGGCGGAACAACATTATTTGGAGCGCAAAAGCAGCCTGCACAATTCGGTCCGCACCGGCTACCAGCGTCTGCTGGAAAAGGAAACGGCTCTGGCCAGTGTCTTTACGGCCAAAGAACGGGCAGAACACCAGCTGGGCGTGGATGAGAAAAAATATGAAGCGGGCTTGTTATCAAGCCTGGACATTCAGCGGGCCAAAAATAGCCTCTTCGAAGCGGAACAGCGCTGCGCGCTGGCGCAGATAGAATACGAAACGGAACAGATGAAATTCAATGAATTATTAGGCCTTCCCTTCGATCAGGAAGTCATACTGACCGAGCGGCTGCTGCTTGATTTTTTCCCCTTTACAACCGATTTGGCTGAGTGCGTTGAACAGGCTTTAGTTCACGATCAGGCCATCATGGCTGCCCAAGAAAAACTGCAGCAGGCAAAGGAGGCGGTACGCGCCGCCCAAAGCCCGTTCACTCCCAGGGTGGAGTTGGAAAGGGCCCTGGCGGAGGAGGAAAAGGCCGCGATAGGCCTGCTCCAGGCGGAACAGGCCCTTTATTTCCGGGTGCGCGCGGCCTATTATGCTTTGCTCAATCAGGCCCACAGCCTAGAACTGATGGAGCTGCAGATCGAATTGGAGCGCAAAACCTTACTGGCGGAAGAAAGCAGGTATGCCGCGGGTGTGCTCAGCAATGCCCAGATCGTAAAGCAGCAGGAAGCGCTGGCCCAACTAGAGCAAAACTACAGCACCGCCCTTTTAAATTACAGCCTGGCTCGGCTGGAGCTCTTGCGTACTATGGGCCGGGAGGAAACGGCCTGGGGGGGGAACGATGGACATTAAAAAACGCCGTGCTGCGGTGCTGCTGCTTGTATTCTGCTTATTAGTCAAAAGCCCGCCGGCCCGCGCGGGTGACAAGCGCCAGATTACCCCGCTGGAGGCGGTGCAGCTCGCCTTTGAGCACAACATGGAGCATTCGCTTTTTCTATGGGAACAGGAACTGGACGCTAAGCGCGCCGCTTTAGCCAAACAGCCCACCGTGCGGATGACGGCAACACCGGCTAAATTAGAAAACGGAGACTGGCTCAGCCCCCACGGCAGTCTCAATTTGTCTTTGCCCCTTTCCGCCAACGCAAAATTAGAAGGGGGCCTTGCCCTACAGGTCAAACAGGGGAGCCTGGAAGTGGAACCTGTGGGCAATTTGAACTTAAACTATAACTTCTTTGCGAAACCCGATAGCGATGGGGGGGAATTAAGCCGGATCGAACAGCGGCGCCGGCAGGAAAACACCCTCGTTTTACAGACGCTGCAGTTGTTGATTAATCTGCGCCAAGCCTTGGATGAAGAACAGCTTGCCGCGGGCGAATACGAACTGCTGCAGCTGTCGCTGCAGGCGGCGGAACAAACCCCGGGATATGATCAACTGCCTTTAAAGCGTCGGATCAGGGAGCAATACCTTACTTTAGCGCAGCTTAGGGCCGAGATTGAACAACTTCAGTTTCAGCTGGCTTCGTTTCTGGGTGCAGCCGCAGGCATTGTTTATGATCCCGACGTTGAATTTGGGAATCTTAATTTGAGTTTGGCCGCTGAAGAATTGAAAGAGGAATGGTTTGCGGCCAGTATTTCTTGGCGCCGGGCCCTGGCTGAGCTCGCGGCTGCCCGGGCAGATCTGGAATATGAGCAGAAAACAAAGGGTTGGCAGATGACGGCCAGCGGTTCAGTTGACCATTCTCTAAACTGGGCCGTAGGTTTGACCGCCAGCAAAACGTTATACCCTAGGTCGATAATTTCAGAAGAGCTGGAATTAGCTTTGGCCCGAGCAGAACAGGCCGCCGCGGCGGAAGAGCACAAAGTGGCGGTGGAACTGCGGGGAGTGCTGGGCAAAATTGAGGCGGCGCAGGGCGATTCAGACTTAAGAGGGGAGCATTTGCACGGGGCGGAGCAGGAATGGGAGCTGCGCCGGCGCGAGCTGGAGGCAGGCCTCGTTACCCCTTTACAGCTGGAAGAGGCCAAGTTAGCCCTCTTGAAAGCGGAAAACGATTATCGCCACGCCCGCTTTAAGTTAGGCCTTGCTATCCTCGAGCTTTGGGCCGGCTGCGGCAGAGAACTACCGGCCTTACTGGGCGGTTTGCTAAATTAAAGGGAGGTGGGCCCGTGTCATTTTTAGATCAACTCCAATGGTCGTGGCGCCATTCTAAGCGGCAGTTGTTTGAGTCAATTCTGATCATCTTGGCCATCGCCCTGGGAGTGGGCGTAATTGTGACCGTTTTATCCTTACTGTTAAGTGTAAACCGGGATTTCAGCAAATTGAGTGAAGAAGATTATTTTAGGACTTTGCGTGTACTAAGCAGAGATGAAATGGCCGGCCGTACCGGTGTGCCCATCGTTTTATTGGGGGAAGAAATGCCCACTGCAGATTGGAGTGTGGGGCTGGCCGAATTAGAAGAGCTGCAAAATAATCTGCCCGAGACGATGCACGTTTTTGTGGAGAACCGGTGGTCCGGGGAAACAACTCTTTTAGAAGGCGCGGAGCTGCCGGAAGAATTGGCCATCTACCCCTGGATGATTGCTAATGAGATTTCCTTTGTGGGTGTGCTGCCCGCCTATTTTAATTTTCAGCGTTTAGAATTAGCCGCGGGCAATCTGTTTTTGCCTGCCGATGTGCGCAACCAAAACCCGGTAGTGGTACTCACCGCCAAACTGGCGGAAGCGCTCTTTGGCGAAGAGGATCCGCTGGGGCGGGAAATTCCGGTGGATCTTTGGGAGGATCGGGTAGTTTATACCATAATCGGGGTTTTAGCTCCCTCAAAAGAAGGCGATTATGACGGGTTTCTGGCCTACGAGGAGAGCCGCAGCGCCTACGCGCCCGCAACACTTTCACCCTATGGGCCAACGGAGGGGGATGAACGAAAATTTAGCCAAGTCTCCATCGGCATTGATGCCGGAGAGGATTTGGTCTTAGCCCAACAGCGGGTGCAGGGCGAAGCCGAGCTGCTGTGGGGTGAAGATATTGTAGTGCAGAGCCCCTTACAAGATTTCTTGGAAGGCCAAAAAAGCTTACGGCGTTCTGCTATGATTATTGGGATCTTTGCTTCTTTGGGCCTGATCATCGCGGTGATAAATATTCTTAATCTCATGTTGGCCAGAGTATTAAAGAGGACCAAATCCATCGGGCTGTCCATGGCTTTGGGCAGTTCGCGGCGGCTTGTTTTCCGCCAGTTTGTCAGCGAAGCATCTTTTCTCGGCCTGGTTGGTTCCGCCTTGGGTATTTTATGTTCCTTTGGGCTAGGTGCGGTGCTTAAATATGCTTTGGGAACGGCGGCTATGCCTGCTATGGCCAAAGAGCGCATAATGCTGGGGG
>JBHGWS010000101.1:0-16334 GCA_041936745.1 Candidatus Darwinibacter acetoxidans | reverse complement strand
GTATCCCAAGATTCTCGTTGGGCGCACCTTATCAACAAAAAGCCGCCATGGCTGGGGTGCAAACTCCCCAAAGGCCGCCCGCAGCCAAGCATGTATCCCATAACTCAAATCGGCGTCTTCGCCCGAGATCCCTTCTCTGTGTAAAAAGGCGTGCAGCGCCAACAGATCAATTTCCAATTCAAGTAGATGCAGCTGAGTCATTCTTTCACCTCCAACATTCCTTCCCGCCGCAGGCGGTTACCCGCGTGGATCTGGTTGCGCCAATCCCGCAAATCATAAACTTCACGGCATTCTCTCGCCATCTGTTCGTCTTCCGTTGGAGTCCAACAGGCATACATTTTCCCGTCTTTTGCCACTTCGCGCCCGTCCCTACCCCACACAGGTATGGTTTTAAGTATTTCCACCAGGCTTGTCCCCTCGACAACGGGATTAAAGGGATCTAAAAGCGGCCTAGCCGGAAGACATGTTTTCCGCCCAATAAACAGGGGTCTGGCCGGCCTATCTAAAGCGTCCTTTATGGTAGGAAGGCCCGGCTCCCCTTCTTGCTTAAGGCCTAAAGCTATAGTCATTAAACCGTCTGCCAAGTAATGCCTGTATCTTTGATGAGTACCGTATCTTGCAGCCGTCCCGCCTGCCCTGTGCTCAGGCTCGCCCCTGGTCGTCCATCCCCCGCTGCGCATTTTGTCTGCTCCCAGATCTACCGTATGATAATCTATCATTGGGTTTGCGAGAACATCCCACCTGGCCGCAAAATCCAGCCTTGCCTGCAGATTTTGTAACTTTCTGAAGTCTCCGTGTTCCCAGCCCAAAGCATTTCCCACCAATCCGGTAAGCATTGCCAGGCCGGGAAAATTATCTGTAAAACCATGATGGTCAACTAACACCGTACCGAAGCTTACAAAAGGGGCATCTAATCGAAGAATTAAAGCCTTCATCGCGTCTCACCAAAAATCTCTTTTAGGCTTTCTTCAATTGCTGTGCCTAAAGGGATAACCGCTTCCTCCGTGCGAGGCCATTCGTGAATTGGCAGCAGCGATACAAACCTCTTTTCCCCGGCCCCATACATTTGATCCATACCGGCGATGTAATCTGCCAAGGCTGAAACGGAAAGGCCCATGGGGCTGGCGGCCTGACTGCCGTTAACCGGATGCAAAAACGCATTAGCCAAGCTGCGGGGTTGTTTATCCCCCACTTCCAAAACAACGCATTCGGCCCTTGCGTAAGGGGCGGTTGCCCCCAGCTTGGCTCCTGGGGAAACTTCTGCTGCAGCTTGGATCAACAAATCTATTAAGGATTTTGCGGCTCGGTGATCCTGTTCCTGCCAGTCGCCCCGTTCACATCCGGTTAGATTGGATATTAAAAGTGGAATGTCGATCACAACGTAGCCGTAAAAAATGCCGCTGCCCAACTCCATGTCATTGGCGTGGGCAGCGCCGGTCTCATCTTCCGCTAAATCGTCCACAACCGTGAAGAAATCCACCTCCGTATCCAACGCATGTGTGGTGAAAGCATGAGCCACATGGACGGGTGCATCTACGCGGGCTAAAATGTCAGAGGTGACAAAGCGTCCGAACATGGCACCTTCAAATCCGGCAACGGGGTTTTTTAGACCCGCTTGTTCCATCAATGCCCGGGCGTTTCTCCTGTTCACCCGCTCATCAATAAGTTTAGTACCTTCGCCTTCAGCAGCCTCTTTAATCAAATTCACGAAATAATCTGCCTCGGGCTTGCCGAATAAAACGGGCTGCTTCATAGCAAGGGTATCCTCATCCAACGCTGTCCCCACGAGAATCCGCTTACCTAAATGAAATATTAAATCGTGGGCAGTTTCTTCATCAAGGCCCTCTTCGATAACGCGCCGCTTTACGATTCGATCGAAGAAATGGCGTGTTCTAAATCCCCTGGGCAGATCTATTTGCTCGATCATCCACTCCCGCCAGTGCCTTTTTTGACATTGGCTGGACACCCTCAACCGGGGGCTGCCGCCAAAGTTAATTCTCTTAGCCAGACCCGCGTCATCGCGGTTTAACAAACTAGCGTGGTAGCTAGTCAAGAAATGAATCTGTAAAAACAATTAACCCACCCTTTCTTGTTGGTAAAAATCCCGTGCGATCCTTAGGTTCAACGCTTCCTTTTTACCCGCGTCTCTGACCAGTAAGAAACGGGCCCCGTCCAACCAATTAAATGGTTTAGATTTAGCGGCTAAGAACCGAACAGCCCTTAAAAACAAAATGCGGCGCACGTCATCCTTTGATAAAAGCAAGCGCTCTAACCTAGCCTCCGAATACCCCTCAAGGCCCAAAGCCTTGCCCAATCCCACGCCAATGTTATGTGCGTTAGGACTCATTAAAGCGATGCCGGCAGTAATTGTGAGCCAATCGTCTGCCGCATACTCCCAGTGTTTTGGGAAGTAATTAAAGGCAAAACGATAGAACGAAAGCGGTGGTGGTTGACCCGGACTCATCCGCCTAAGAGACGCTCTCTGGCCGGTAGAAAACCCATCGCTGGAGATTGTGCCGGCAATCCGCCCAATCAAGCTGGCTAAATTTTCCTCAGGTGCTAACGGTATGTTCACCGTTCTCCCTCCTTAAAAATTCGAAATGCCTGTACAGACCGCCCCAAAAGCGATTCCTCACCTGTGTGCGAATGCGGTATGTGCGGCCGCCGTGTCCGGGTAAGGCCGCTTCGACTTTTTCTAAAACCTCTAGGGCTATATCCCTTAAGATTTCGACCCAGCGCCTTATTTCTTGATCCTGTGCAAACTTTTCCGGCACCGAGAAAAGCCACGGAAAATATTTTCCGGACCATTTTACTTCAAATTCCCGCACGAGATTCGCCCAAATAGCCGTGGCAAACTCATCATCCAAACGCAGTTGGTCCGGAGCCCCAAGAATATGGGCAAAAACTGCCGGTTTGAGAACCCTATTTTGCATCACGGCGGCTTGTTCAATGGATTCCCTGCTCAAAGCCTCCAAAGACCTGTCCCCGGTCCTACCGAAAATGCTGACTACTTTTTCTTTGGGTATTAACACATCCCACTCATAAAACCCGTCAGTGGTGCCTTGGCCCCGAATTAAGACTGAAGCGGACAGCCAAAGATCTTCCTGCCATTCGTCCAAGGGATTTTGTAAAGGACTTAATTTAACTGCTTGTTTAAAGATTAAACGGCGCATATGTTCTGCGTTGATACCCGCTGCGGGAAAGGTCAGTGCCCTTAACTCTGCCTCCTTGCGGCCCCGTACTTCTTTTAGGTCTACGGGCAGCCAAGCATCGCCCACCGCGCCTTTCAGATCCTTAGCCGCTATCCTCGGTTTCTCAGCAGAATACAGTTGGGCCACAATACTTGTCCCCCTCCTGCGCAAGCGGACCCTTCGGCAGATTTCGATGTAAAAAGGATCGAGTTGGGCTAATTCCAGAGATGTTTCCCCATCCCAAGGCATAAGCCACACCAAAACTAAGCCATCTGCAGAATAGCCAAAATGGCTTTGGGCCAGCTCTTGACGGTGGATTTTCAGTCTGGCGAGGGCGTCAAGCCACCTCTGTCCCGGTTCTTTGGTGCGCAAAAGCTCCACAATTGCCCTGTTGCCAAAGCCGCTGTTCATACGGGAAATCCCTTGGTTTCCTCTGCCTAAAAAGCCGCTCATGGTCTGTAGGCTGATTAAAGAATATACCCATGTATCGATGGAGGAAAAAGCCGCCCTTGTCCGCTTGACATCATGGTTTTTAGCCGTCTGCAGAACATCTAGTTGATCAGCTGCCGCCACCTCTGACGTGGCTTTAGCATCTTTAGGTAGGGGCGGCTGCATAAAGGCAGCTTGCGTAATATCCTCCTGTATCAACTGCCAGGCGGCTTTACCACTTTTCCCGGCTAAATTTAACAATCCTTCCCGCCAAAACGCCTCATCTTGTTTTGGCTCCCAAATGCTGCACCTCGCCAAAACAGCTGCGGCCAAGTAGCTGAGGAAAACGTGGAACGCATCGGCTTGATGCCGCTGCATTCCTACAAAATGGTCTACGTCATTTTTGGCAAGGCGGCTCAAAAGACTAGGCAGGGTCAAACGTTCCGAGCCCTCCTTTGTCTTGACTCGGAAAACATCATCATACAGCAAATTCACGTTATCACCTCCAATCCATATTTACTATACATGTAAGACCGGTCTTTGTACGTTAAAATTAGAGCCCCCTCTTTTTCTTCCACCCGGAAGACATCGGCTTCGCTAAAGTCGGTCGGGGCTAGATGGCCGGGGATAAATATTTCCTTTAACTGCGAGCCGAACGGGCTTGTTGTTTCCCGGTTTAAAGGTGCTTGAAACAAATTGTTCCCCAGCCGGGTTGAAACGGCAACGCCGGCATCAATAAATTCCATTTCCGGAAAGCTCGCACCGAAAGGGGTGGTCACTGCACCGGCGGCCACCCTTCTGGCCGCCTCGCTCCCTGCAACTTGTAAGTAATGGTTTCTCCAACGCTTCCCTTTAAAAGTCTGCAAAAGTTCCGGATGCGTTGCCTTTTCAACCAGTAAGCGGTTTTCACGGGGAATGGAAATCTTAGGATTTTCCTCCAGGGCCTGCAGTGTCAGCTGCAGGGAACGCAGATCTTCGTACACACTGCCAAAACCGGCCCGGGCAAACTCGCCTGAAACACCACCTTTACTATCCAGTGCCGCCTCGAAATCTTCGGAGGGGGCTAAAACTACGCAGCGTGCAGTGCCATAAGGCTTGGGCCTTTGGCGCCTATGGCGGTGTAAGCGCCCAATCCGCTGCAAAAGCACATCGCCGGGGGCTAAATCTGTAATCAATAAATCCGCATCAATATCTAGGCTTTGTTCTAAAGTCTGCGTACCAATTAGGGCTAGCGGGCCGGCGGGACTGCCTTTGCCCAAAACCCTACTGACCCGGGCATCCAGCTTTAAACGATCCTCCGGTGCAAAGCGGCCGTGGTGCGGGCAGGCAAGCCCGCCACAGCTGAAAAGCCAGTTTTCTTGCACCGCCGGATTTTTCTCCACCGCCTTAAAAAAATCAACCGCCCGTGCCACCGTATTCAGCACAACTAAAATTCGAGCACCGGCTTTTAAAGCGGGGATTAACACCTCCCCTATTACTTTCTCCGGTGCAAAAACATACGGCATGACATCAAAGCAGACGGCCTTTTCTCCAGCCGCGGCAAAACTTGTTTCAACCACTGCGCCATCAGCTAAGGTCAGCGAGGGATAAGGGGCCAAAACCGCATCAGAAAGTGATGGTGCCTTAAAAGCCGGGTTTGTAATCTGCACATAGGTCGCGGCAGAATCCGAACCTAAAGTTGCTGATAAAAGCATCGCATAACTTCCCACACTCAGATGATGTTTTAATAGTGAGCGGAGCAAAAAAGACATGTAAATATCGGAGGCATGCACCTCATCAATAACCAATAGGCTGCGGTCCAAACACACGGAACGGAGATGGGCATGGCTGGCCTGCACCGCTGATAAAAGTGCCTGATCGATTGTGCCCACTGCGATGGTTGCTGCCAAGAAACGCTTAGGCCCGGCACCGGCCCAATGGCGTTCTTTTAGCCGTTCTCTGCGCTCATCTTCCCAAATATTAGCCTTAAAATCCGGGAGTAATTTGTCCACGGACTGCCCGTCAACCTGCGTGTAACCTGGCACGGCCAGGAGCGTCACGGGCCGGTTGGCCGGGTCGGGAAACCACCTTTTAATAATTCCGTTAATGCGCTCGTAAAGCTCTCTGGCGGCAACCCGGGTAGGCAGGGCGAAATAAAGGCTGTCCGCTTTTTCTGCCGCGAACAGTTTAGCAAACCAATTTAAGGCTGCCTCCGTTTTGCCTGCCCCGGTCTCTGCTTCAGCAATAAGCAGCCGCGTGTTTAAATCCGCCGGTTCAAGCTGATCGATAGTTTCTTGCAAAGGGCGCGGCGCTAAATTGAAGCGGCTTTGAAAACTTTCGCCCATTTTTGACATAAAAGGGCGCAGCCCCGCCGAATCAAAACCGATGGAGCGCAATAAATTAAAACTAACCTCTTCGCCGTGTTTTAAGCGATCCTGCGGAGTTGTTTCCTGCAGGGGAAACCAATAAGCGTGGGAGCCAAGCCAATCGGCAAGCATTACCAGGCCGGCAAACCGGTGCACGAAAGGCGATTCGCTAGGAAGAGGCGGTCCGTCCTTTTGAAATGCCTCGGGGAATGCCTCTTCGGCGAAAAGGGATATTGCAGCAATAGCCGCAAACGGATCTCGGTTTTTAGTGGGCCGCCACCAAACATCCCGTGCTATTCTGTAATTCCCCGCCCTACTGCCTAAAAACTCCACAGGCCGGCCGTGATGGGAAAAGATGGCGTAAAAATAGTTGTCCGCCGATGCAGGGTCGCCAAACCACTGTAGTACACCCCGCGGCAGGCTTGCCAGAAACTTATCTTGTAGATCAGGTTCGGAAAAGAGAGGCTCCAGCTCTTTAATATGGCCCGCCCGATCGCGCTTTCCCGGCTTAATCTTATCTTGAAAGCCCAAATTCGCCTTGCCCAAATCATGGAGCATAGCTAGAACGGCAAGCCTGGCTATCACTTCCTCCGTCAGCGGAGCGGCAGTACAGTTCGTTAAAGAACGCCTGACCCCCTTAACATTGCAAAGAGCGCGGAAGACGAGAGCCACATCCAAAGAGTGCGCCAAAAGGGAAAGAGACGCGCCGGTTCTTGCATCGTATTTCGCCCAAAAGCTGCTTTGTACCATCTCAGCCCCCTCTTCTGTTTACAGAGTCGTAACTTGTGATTTACCATTCGACAACAACAGTGTCTGTTCCTTCAAATCAAAGATATTCCTACACGGATCTGCCTATCTTAAATTAAGACAACAAAAAAACACCGGAGCCCGGTGTTCCCTATTTTTATGAGGGTTTTTTCAGCTGGCCTCGATGATCTTTACCCTGTTTTTACCCAGTGCTTTGGCGCGATAAAGGGCCCGATCCGCTTGTTCGTAATAACTGAGGCCCGTTTCATCGGGTGTCAGCAAAGCTACACCCAAACTTACGGTAAGTTTGACCAGGAATTCTTCGACTTGAAAGATGTGTTCTTGAATCAAAAGCCGCAGTTCCTCCGCAACCTGGAGGCCTTCTTTTAAGCCCGTGTTAGCCAAGAGGATCACGAACTCTTCGCCGCCAACCCGGGCAACGGTATCCGTATCCCTAATATTTGTCTTCAAAAGAAAGGCCAGCTTTCTTAAAACAAGATCACCAACAGGATGCCCGTAACTATCGTTCACGTTTTTAAAATCATCGATATCCAAAACCAATAAGCAAGACCTGTGGCCGCTCCTCTTGGCTAAGGCTAGATCCTTTTTAACGATTTCATCCAAAAACCGGCGGTTGGGCAGATCCGTTAGCGGATCGTGGTAAGCCATCTGCTCCAACAGATCCTTTTGTTCCTTAATTTTCTCTTTCTGCAGAGAAGCCAAGTAAAAGTTGCGCCAAGTGATTAACGATAAAGACAGCCCCATCCCCGCGGCGAACAAACCATGGAGCCTGCTGACGGTTAAAGCCTGGGAGGAAAGCCCCGCAAACTGCGCCGCTAGGCCAAAAAGCAGATAAACAGCGGTAAAAAAGGGAATAGCAACGCGGGGCCGGATGATAAAGAAGGTACCGAGCAGTACATTAGTGATTAAAAAAGGCATCACACCCCGAACGAGCAGCTGCTCCAGAAACGTGACGCAGATCCCGGCGCAGACAATCAAAAGCAGAACAGAACAAGTGATTAATTTAGTTCCGGCCAGCGAAAAGTGGCGGCTTTTGTGCGGGCTGACCGCCAGCCATAAAAGAACCTCTAAAAGAAAGAGAGTCGTATGAACGAAGATGAGGCGGTTTACTGCCCAAGCAGAGCCGAGCCGAGCCAGTAAAAAAATGATCCCTAAATGAGTGGGCACCATGACGCGTACCGCCAGGCGGACGCGGTCTAAATTCGCCCTGTGCGCTTTGCTCACGAATAGGTCATTGCGCTTTTTCACAAAACACAGCTTTCTCCAGGTGCGCTTTAAAGCTCGTTTAAACATTACCTGACCCCCAAAAACCAATCGGCACAGCCCATTAACGCCGCTTGTATTTACCGGCGCCGCTACTCCACTCCTTAGTTCTAGCCCGCCTAACCAATTCCTGCCAGATTTGTGAAAACTTTCCCTTAGATTGGGGGAGTTTGGCATAAATTAGACCTTAAAGCGGCTCATCTGCCTACCGACGGCCTCTGCAGCCTCCGCTACCTCTACGGCCGCGGCGGCCATCTGCTCAGTTGCCGCAGACTGTTCTTCAGTCGCAGCCCTCATTTCTTCCGCACCCAGTGCCAGCTCTTCCGTAGCCGCGGCAACTTCACCGATTTCCTGCACCAGCGTTTCAATGATATTGGCAATGCGGCCAAACATCTCACCGCTGCGGGCCACAATAGCCATACCTTCCTCTACCCTTTTGGCACCGGCGGCTGTCCGATCAACGGAATTTTGGGCAGCGGCGCGAATGCCGCTTATCAATTCTGTAATTTCCCCGGCCGCTTGCCCGGATTGTTCAGCCAACTTGCGCACTTCTTCGGCGACAACCGCAAAACCTCGGCCCTGCTCGCCGGCGCGAGCTGCTTCGATTGCCGCATTTAAAGCCAATAGGTTTGTTTGATCCGCAATGCCCGTAATCATAGTGACTATCTCCCCTATCTCCGCCGATTGGGCTCCCAAAGCCTTAATCTCGGCTGCCAAGGCAGCGACAACATCGTTAATCTCAGTCATGGCCCGAATAGTGTGCTCGATCTGTTCAGTGCCTTCGCCGGATAGTTCCGCTGTTTCAGCGGCAGAATCGGCCATCTGCCGCGCGTTGGCCCTCAATCTCTCCACGCCTGCCGTAAATTGATTGGCAGTACCGGCCAACTCTTCAACGGAAGCGCTCGTCTCCTGCGCGCCGGCCGACATATGCTGAGACGAAACGTTGACAATATTCACTTCGCTCGAAATCTCCTGGGCAAGCTTGCGTAAACTGAGCCGCATGCTGTTTAAAGCCCGCGCAAGTATGCCGATCTCATCACGGCTTTTGTACTCTACTGCGGCAGCGCCCAAATTGCCCTGGGCAATTTCCCGGGTAAAAAGAACCAGGCTTTCGACAGGGCCCGTAATACCTCGGGTAATGATTAGGGCGGCGGCCGCGGCAACTACAAAAACCAAGGCTAAAAGCCCTAAAACAATGCCGCGGGCCCTTCTTGCATCCCGGTTGGATTCAGTCTTAAAATCGGCTGCGGAAATTCCCGCAAAGACCACTATGTTTTGAATGCGCTGGCTGATCAACTCGATCTGAGGTGCGTTATATTCCTCGTCGAAGGCCATTGCTTCCCCGGCCAAACCGGCTGTTTTCAGCCTAATGACTTCATCCCTAATCTCGCGCCAAGCACCGACAGCCTCCAGCGCGCTGTCCAGCACTGAGGGGTCGCCTAAAAACCTATCGTAGAGCAGATCGAATTCTTTAGTAACCTGCTGTTCCAATCGTTCCAGATTCAAAGCGTGCCTCTCAATTGCCTCTTCGTCCGCGGTTGTTAGGATATAACCTAAGTAGCGGTCCATATCAATAATATTCCGCTGTGCCCGCAAAGCCGCCGTATGCACCGTGTAAGGATGCTCATACATGAGGTTGGTAGCAGCCGCAAGTTGGTTCATGTAGCCAATGCTGACCACCGTTACAATCGTACTGATCACCAACACGAGAGCAAAGCCTAAAAGCAGTTTTAGTGAAAGCTTTAAGTTCCGAAACATGCGAATTCCTCCTTCGCCGTCTTTTTAAGCGATGGCTGGCAAAATTAGCCTAATTTGGGTCTAAGTTCTATTTGGAGAGCTGATTCCCTGCTAAACACGGACCGTAAAGTAATATTAGGCAGCAGCAAGCGCCTCCCGGTGCTTAAAGAGAAAAAACTCCCGCCTGTTAGGCAGGAGTTTTCCGTTTAAAACTCTCTTACAATCTAAACCTAGCCATCTGCAGGCTTACGCCGCCTGCTGCTTCAGCCACTTCCACGGCAGAAGCGGCCATCTGCTCCGCCGCCGCCGATTGTTCTTCGGTGGTTGCACCCATTTCCTCTGCTCCCGCGGCCAGCTCTTCGCTGGCGGTAGCCACTTCGCCGATTTCCTGCACAAGCGTTTGAATCAGATCGGCTATGCCACCAAACATTTCGCCGCTTTGCGTCACTACTTCCATAC
The DNA here is from genome assembly GCA_041936745.1 of Candidatus Darwinibacter acetoxidans. GTDB lineage: Bacteria > Bacillota > Limnochordia > Darwinibacteriales > Darwinibacteriaceae > Darwinibacter > Darwinibacter acetoxidans_A. The sequence continues at coordinate 6,142 of JBHGWS010000101.1, read as the reverse complement.
CTTCTTTTACTTTTTCCGCCCCAAGATCCGCCCGCTGTACTGAATTTTGAGCGGAATTATGGATTTCTTGAATCAGGTTGGTAATCTCACCGGCCGCCTTGGCAGACTGCTCGGCGAGTATGCGCACTTCTTCCGCCACAACGGCAAACCCCCTGCCCTGCTCCCCGGCACGGGCAGCCTCTATTGCCGCATTTAAAGCTAAAAGGTTCGTTTGGTCGGCAATGGCTGTAATCAGAGTAACTATTTCACCGATTTCGTCCGATTGACTTCCCAAACTTCTAATTTCGGCGGCCAAATCAGTTACAACGTCATTAATTTCTGTCATGGTGCGGACCGTGCGTTCAATCTGCTCTGCCCCTTCTTGGGATAACCCGGCAGTTTTGTGCGCTGAATCGGCCATATCCTGGGCATTAGCCCGCAAACCTTCCACAGCCCCGCTGAACTGGTTAGCCGCATTGGCCAATTCCGCCACAGAAGCACTGGTCTCTTCGGCGGCTGCGGACATTTGCTGTGAGGAAGAGCTGACAATTCCCACTGCATCGGTCACAGATAAAGCCATCTCCCGCAAGCCGAGCCGCATTTCATTTAAGGCCCGCGTAAGCACGCCAATTTCATCACGGCTTTGGTAAGCAACGGCGTCCACCGCCAGGTTGCCGTTGGCAATTTCCCTGGCAAAGGCTAAAAGCTGGCCGATAGGGCGGGTAATTCCCCTCGTAATTGCCAGGACAACTAACACCGCGGCCAGATAGGAAGCCGCCAGCAGAATTAGAACCAGATTGCGGGAGGCGGCCGCATCGCTCGCGGATGCGGCAAGGAAATCCCCGGCAGAACCTTCCGCCAACTCTACGATTTCTTGAACGCTTGCCGTGATTGTGTCAATATGCGGTGCGTTAACCATGGCATACATCTCCCGAGCCCGGCCCTGCAGGCCCGCCAGCTGCCGCTCGATGACTTGTTCCCTGGTCGCTTTCCAGTCTGTAATAATTAACAGAGACTGTTCCAACAACTCCCGATCGCCCCTGAACCTTTCAAAAAGAAGATCAAAGGCCTGCAAAACCTCCTCTTCCAGTTCATCTATAACCGCGGCATATTCTTCTATTTCATCTTTGTAAGGGGTAGTTAATATGTAGCCCAACTGCCTGTCCATGTCTATTATGTTTCGCTGAACCCTTAAGGCTGCAGTGTGCACGGTATAGGGATGGTCGTGCATTGTCCTTAAAGTCACCGCAATCCGATTCATGCCCACTATGGCCACTGCCGTTACCGCTGTGCTTATGATCAGTACGATTGCAAAACCAAGCATCAGCTTATTGCTTAATTTTAGATTCCGATACACTGCAATTTCCTCCTTTGCCAACTTCGGTAGCAGGCGTTTATCAATAATCCCCGCTGATTGTCCCATTCTGTTTTAGTTTAGTAAGGCACTCGCAGCTTTAGACCAGAAACACTTTCCCCCCAGTTTTTCGGCCACCCTCCTTTCCCGTTTCTTATCAATTGCAAGCCGAAACAAATGCTTTACGGCAATTTAAAAAGCCCTTCCCAAATCAGAAGGGCGGTAAATTCAGCGGCCCGGCGATCATAGCCGCGTTTTGCGGCCTTAGACCCGTGGCTTTGCGCCTGTTTTTTTCAAAACATTTGCCCTTTTGTTTTTAGGTGGAGAACTTTTAAACTAAGCATCTCATAGGGAATCTCCCCTGTCAACACTAGTCTGCAGAGATGCGCACTTTTCGACAGGCCGCCTTTCCCTAGAAAGGGCATAAAAAGAAGGAACTTCCATTATTAACGTGGAAGGAATACGGCAAAAGGTAACATTATCTGATTTGGCAGCGATCAGCCGTAAGGAGGATAACTATGAAGGGCAACCACGGGGAAGGCATCGGTTTAAAACCCTATATTCTGCTCATCATCCTTATTCTGGCGACTTTCAGCTACACCAATATTTTGATTGTCCGCACGATCCGCAGCCATTATTACCAAATCTTGGACAAACAATCGGCTCAATACGCCGAGAGTTATGCCCACAGCATGAGCAAGGCCGCCCAGGCCGCAGAGGTGATCAATGAACTCTTGGAAGACAAACTGCTCAGCGCCACTAAAACGATCGCCCTTTACGAGCGGGAAATCGCCGAAGCGGCTCTGGCGGAACTCGCGGATTCGCTGGGCTTAGATGACATCTATTATTATAATGAAACGGGCGAAATAGTTAACTCTAACAAAGGGCATTATTTAGGCTGGCAGGCCTACCCGGGCCATCCCGTCCACGATTTTCTTACAAGTGATGCAGCACTGTTGGTGGAGGATATCCGGGCGGACACAGAATCGGGGGAATTGAATAAATACGCCTACATCAAATTAAACGGCGGTTTCGTCCAAATAGGAATTAAAGCGGCGCGCGTCGATCCGCTGCTGCAGGCTTTCCACCCCGAGCAGCTGCTTTTAGAAATAGCGGCGGGGAAACCGGTGGAAGCAGTCTGCTACCTGGACAGCGATTTTGTAATCCGGGCCAGTTCAAACCCTGAATTAATAGGAACGAGAATCAATGCTGAGGAAAAAGTGAGCAGAGCTCTGCTGGCAGAACAGATATATTCCTCTATTTATAATTTAGAAGGCAGAGATGTCTACCAAGTTTATATTCCCGTCCCAACTACCGGTGCCGAGACAGGCACACTTGTCATCGCCCAATCATTGGAAGAAACCGAACGCCTCGCCACCGGGGCAGCAAGGCTCGGCACCACCGCTTTGATCATCGTGTTTGCCGCCCTGCTTTACACCCTTTATCTTACCTATCGGAAGAAAAAGGATCTGTTAAACATCGCTTATTTCCACTCTTTAACCAAACTGCCCAACCGCAGATATTTAGAAAACGTTTTAAAAGCCGACCTGGCAGAGCAGAGCAGCGAGAAAAAAGCCCTGCTTTTAATCCACTGCCGCAACTTGGGCACGATCAACCATGTCCATGGTTTTCATTACGGTGACAAAATTATAAGGGAAATCGCTAAAAAACTGCAGGACCGGTTTAAAGCCTCTCACGCGCTTTTCCATTTCAGCGCTAACCGTTTCGCTCTTTATGTTCGAGATTACCAAACCAGAGAAGAATTGGCTGAATTGGCCGCCGAAATTATCACCGCCTTAGACGGGGTGCTGTATCCCCGCGGTTTAGAACAGCAGATTACTACCCGGGTGGGAATAGTAGTGATTCAAGGCAGCTACGCCGACCCCGGCGAGATTTTCACCCACGCCTCCCTGGCACTGGTTTATGCTCAAGGCGAAGGCAGCACTTACAATTTCTTCAGCCCGGACATGCAGACAAAGCTTTTAAGGGAAAATTTGATTGCCAGGGAACTGGCGGTGTTTTTAGCGGCTCCTCCCGCCGATTCAAAGCTTTTGCATTTGGAATATCAACCGATAGTAGATTTAAAAACCGAGCGGATCACCGCTTTTGAAGCCTTAGCCCGCATGCACTCGCCTCAACTGGGGTCCGTTTTTCCGCTGGAATTCATCGGCATCGCCGAGCGCCAGCAGTTAATTGTCCCCTTAGGTGCCTGGGTTTTGGAAACCGCGGCCCGCTTTTTAAAAAAGCTGCACAGCCAAGGCCACGGAGATATTGAGGTTTCCGTTAACGTCTCCGCCTTGGAGCTGTTTCAGCGAGGCTTTCCCGAAAGGGTCCAAAACATTGTAGAAAAACACAACATTTCTCCAAAAATGCTGCAGTTAGAGATCACGGAATCAGTTATGTTCCACAATTTCGAGGACATCAACCAAATCTTAGGGCGTTTGCGCGATCTGGGCATTAAAATTGCCTTGGACGATTTTGGCACCGGTTATTCTTCCTTTTCCCGCTTAGGGGAACTAAACGTCGATGTCATTAAAATAGATAAGCATTTTGTAGACAAAATTACCGCCAAGGACAGCCACAAACAAGTCTTCGCCGAATTAATTGCCATGTCCCACAAGCTGGACTTGGAGGTCGTCGCGGAAGGCGTTGAAAAACAAGAACAGCGGGAGTATTTAAAAGCTCACCGCTGTGATCTGATGCAAGGCTATTTATTCAGCAGGCCCCTGAAAGAAGAAGCGGCCTTAAACATGCTGGAAGAAAGCGGCGTTTCCGCTTAACCTTCAGCGGGCTCCACCGCCGCCGCCGCCGAAACCACCGCCACCGCCGCCGGAAAATCCACCGCCGGCACCGCTGCCCGAGGATGCCTGGCCTGCAGCGGTTAAAACGGAACGGCCCACAGTCTCAGTCATCTGCGACATCCCGGCCAAACCACCCCGCCCCCGGTAAACGAACCAGTGGGGGACAAAATGCGCTTGTTCTTCGGCGGTGGAAAACACTATTTCCATCTCTTGGAACGCCCTTTTGGCAACGCCTAAGGTGACCGCATAGGGAATATATTTTTCCCAGATGCCCGCAGAAACCGCCCGCGCGTCTCCCACGCGGGAAAAGTGCTGTAAATAGCGGCGGAAGGCCCGCCACTTGGCAAATTCCAGGCGCCCTTTGGCACTCCGCCTATCGCCCAAAGCGGCACCCACCAAAAAGATTACGCCTGCCGCCAAGAAACCGAACCCGGTAAAGAACATTTCCGCTACTGAAAACATCGTGCCAAGGATCAGCCCAAAAACCGCGGGGAGATAAAACCACCTGCTCTTTTTTTGCACTTCCTTATTATAAAAGTGGTGCTTCTCAGCCTCTTTAGTGATTTCCCGGCGCCAGTCGGACCAAAATTCCGCAAAGCGCTTCCTCTCTCTTTTGGCATACTCCCGGATTTGCTCTAAAGTGACTTCCCCCTCGGCGATATCTTCAAACAGTAAAGCCAGCACCTGCTTTTCGTAAGCTAAAAGATCCGCTTGATCTTTTTCTTTTTGCATAAACTTGTAAGACCCTTTGTCTTTAAAGATATTTCGAGGCCCGCTGATTTCTTCTATGGCAAGCCAACCCCGGCGGGCCAAATCTAAAATGGTTGCGGTTAAATCCGCACCGCTCACATGACGCCGGTATAGCACGGCCAGTTCTGCCGGTGGATAGTCTGCAGGCAGTTCTTTATAATACTTTTCTTTGAATTTAACTGCAGGCCCTTCACTCCGCCGGCGCCAAAAGGAAAATACAATAAAAGCGCTAAAAGCCGTGAGGGCAGCGCCAAGCAAAGGATCCATCCGCCTGTAACGCCGCGCCCGGTTGATCTTCGCGGCCCATTTTGTCTCCTCGGCGATAATATCGGGTAAAGCCTCTTTACCGGTCAAGCGGCGGGCAGAGGGGACCAAGCTTGGCGGAAAAGTTACTCGGCCTGCCAAAATTGTTTTCGCCGGCAGATCGCTGATCTGCCACTGCAGTTTACTGCCGGAGAGAATTTGCACACTGCCGTGGGCCGGGCCGTGGCCCCAGGCCTTCACTTCAGAAGGCGCGGCGCCGGGCGGTAAAGTTACGGTAATCAGAACTTCGCCGTGAGGCTTGAGCCATTTATCACCCACAAATTTGTAATAAAGTTCGGCTGAGTCTTTGTGTTTCAAGATGACACCGTCTAAGGTGTAACTGAGAATAAAAGTGCGCTCCTCGTCTTGGGCGTTAAAGCTCCAATCAACATAAGTTTCATCCGCTTTTTCCAAGACGAAATAGGTCCCCGCGGGACCCGGTGAACTCTGCTCCAGGCGCTCGTAGCTTCGCCCCGCCTCTTTCAGGCTGAGGTTTTGCACCGTAAATTCGCCGCCTGTTTCAATTGATTGATAAAAGCCGGTGTAAGCGCCGTTAAACTGTACCGTGCGCTTTTCAACAACATGCACAAGCCCGTCTGCGTCAACTGCCACGTCCATTGCCAAGGCAGTGATTTCGTAATCCCTGGCCTTGGCAGAGGAATTGAAAACCACAAGTACAAGAAGAATTAAAAACAGCCAGTGCCGATGTTTCATAGGAAGGGCCCCTTTGCTAATTTTCTACAGCCTTCTAGCTGTCACTCGCTTTTTCCTGTCATTTAAAACTTTTAACTTTAGAGTTCTATCTGCAGACCGTCGTAAGCTAAGGTCAAACCCCATTTTTTTAAAAGCGACGCGCATTCTTCGTGCGGCGGTGCATCATGAGGGCTGATATGGGTGATGGCAAAAGTAGTCGATTCATCAATAAGGTCCGCCGCTAAGAGCCATTCCCTGGCCC
>JBHGWS010000100.1:0-9283 GCA_041936745.1 Candidatus Darwinibacter acetoxidans | reverse complement strand
GTTTTTCTTTGTCCATAAAGATTATCAAAGGCAGGGCATCGGTACGCAATTGATGGCGCGGGGCTTAAAGTTCTTAAAAGATACGGGCAGAAAAAAAGTGTTTTTCGCATCTTACGCTCCTAACTATATCTTACCGGGCCTGGATGAGGCAGCTTACCCCGCAGGCTGGCAGTTTTTGCAGAAATCAGGCTTTACCAAGCTTTATTCCCCCGTGGCCATGGACCGCAGTTTGGTAGGCTTTTTTCTACCTCAAGATGTAGTTGATTTAAAAAAGCAGCGGGAAAAAGAAGGCTATACTTTCCTTACCGCCCAAGATAGCGATTTGGCGGAGTTGATTAAATTTGCTAACGAAGTTTTCAATCCGGACTGGGGCCGGGCCATCCGGGAGGGTATATTAAGGGGGCTGCCCCTTGATTGGATTTTTGTTGCCCGCGACGAAATGGGAAGAATCGTTGGCTTTTGCCTGCACGGTGCCTACGAAGGGATCCCGGAGCGCTTCGGGCCTTTTGGGGTCGGACCGGATCAACGAGGCCAAGGTTTAGGGAAAATATTGTTGAATATCTGCCTTGCGGCCATGCGCGCCCAAGGTTTACACGGGGCTTGGTTTTTGTGGACAGGCGAAACGAGCCCCGCAGGTTATTTGTACACAGCAACGGGATTTGAAATAACCCGCCAATTCCACGTCTGCCAAAAGGAATTGGCCTAGGAGGGAATTTTAATGTCAAAACAGAAGCATAAAATAATGGTTGTAGGCGCTCATGCGGGAGATGCGGAAATTATGGCCGGGGCACTTGTGGCCAAGTATACGCAGGCGGGGCATGAAGCCGTTTTAGTCCATTTAACACCGGGGGAAAAAGGGCACCGCACCATGTCGCCTGAGGATTATGCGGAGCAAAAGATAGAAGAAGGGCATAAAGCTGCGGCGGTTTTAGGTGCTAAAGCAGTCTTTCTACCTTATAAAGATGCGGAACTGCCCGTTAACGATGAAGTTAAATACGCTTTGGCGGATCTGATCAGGGCGGAGAAACCAACGATTATGATTACACACTGGCACGGCAGTATTCATAAAGATCACGAAGCTGCCTATCACATCGTCCAGGATGCAATTTTTTATGCGGCACTGCCTTCAATCAAGCGGGAATTACCGGCCCACGGCTGCTACACGCAGTACTTTGCGGAAAACTGGGAAGATCCGGAAGGCTTTGAAGTTGATACTTACGTTGACATTACGGACAGCTATGACCGGTGGCTGAAAGGGGCTCAGGAATACGAGCTTTTTGCGGGCCAGATCTCATCTTTCCGCTATTTAGATTATTACAAAGCACTTGCCGTCATGCGGGGGTGCCTGGCCAACTGCAAATACGCGGTAGGGCTGATGCGGCCGAAAGGGGCCAAAGTCAGCAAGGGTGCTTCACTGCCGGGCCGCCCGCTGTAGTACTCCGGCAGAAAATAAAAAGCAGACAAGCCAAGGCCCGCCCTTGGCTTTTTCTTTTAAGCACAGCCTTCCCATATGTTATAATACTCATAGGCAAACAAAGTACGGCAGGCAAATAGTTGGGCCTCTCGGGTGGGGGTAAACATGACAGAAAACATAATCTATTTCGACCAGGCGGCAACATCTTTTCCCAAGCCCAAGGCTGTAGCCGAGGCGGTGTTAGATGCTGTGCAGAGTTTGGGCAGCAGCGGCCGGGGCGCCCATGGTTTGGCCTTAAAGTCAAACCGTTTAGTTTACGATGCCAGGGAGTCTCTGGCCGAATTTTTCAACGCGGAAGATGCGAGCTGCTTTGCCTTCAGCTCCGGGGCAACGGAAAGTTTAAACACCGCCTTATTCGGCCTGCTGGCGCCGGGCAGTCATGTCTTGACCACAGCGCTGGAACACAACAGTGTTTTGCGGCCTCTTTATTTACTGCAGGCAAAAGGCTTAGAATTAAGCATCCTGCCGGCCGATGGGAAAGGGTGCTTAAATATAGGTGATTTTAAAAAGTTTCTGCGGCCCGACACGAAAGCCTTAATCTGCACCGGTGCGTCCAACGTGACGGGTAATTTATTGGATTTAGCTTATCTGGGTGATTTCTGCCGCAGGCACGAAATTCTTTTTATCCTGGATGCAGCGCAGGTGGCCGGTTTGGTGCCTTTGGACGTACAGAAACTTAAAATAGATGTCCTCTGTTTCAGCGGCCATAAAAGCCTCTACGGGCCCGCGGGTATAGGCGGGATGTATGTCAGAAAAGGGCTTACGATTAGGCCACTTAAAGTTGGCGGCAGCGGCAGTGCGACTTTTTCCAGAAAACAGCCGGAAATAATGCCGGAGGCCTTGGAAGCAGGTACATTAAACACGCCCGGTATCGCCGGCCTGCTTGCCGGCTTAAATTATATTGAAAAAATGGGCGGGCCGGCGGAAATTTGGCAGCGGGAAACAAAGCTAGCAGCCCGGTTTTTGAACGGGGTGAAAAAACTTGCCGGCGTGGAAATCTACGGGGACTTTGCGGCTAAGCAGCGCTGTCCCATTGTAGCTTTAAATATTAAAGGCTTGGATTCAAGTTATGCCAGCCAACTTTTGGCAGACAATTACGGAATCTATGTAAGAGGGGGCGGCCACTGCGCGCCTTTAATGCACGAAGCCTTGGGGACTAAAAGCCGGGGGGTTGTCCGCTTCAGTTTTTCCCATTTGAATACCCCTTGGGAGATAGATCGGGGGCTTGCGGCTTTGGGGGAAATAGGAGAAAAGTATGGAAGGTAAGATAGATGAAATTGATTGTAACATTTAAGGGGACAACTCAGGCTATGGCTTGGGAAAAGCGGTGTAAAGAAAAGGGCCTGCCCGGCCGCTTAATACCCCTGCCGCCCCAAATTGATGCGGGCTGCGGTTTGGCTTGGCTTGCTTCTTTGGCTGATAAAAAAACGATCACAAAGGCAGTTGATGAGCACAGGCTGCAGTATGCACAAATTTTGGAGTTGGAATTATAGTTTTTATCCGCGGGTAGGCTTGGAAATGAAAAAAAGGAGATTGTTGCGCCATGAAAAGAACCGTTGATGCAAAAGGCTTAAGCTGCCCTTTACCGGTTGTCGAAGCAAGAAAAGCCTTACAGGAAATGTCTGCAGGCGAATTGGAAGTTTTAGTCGATAATATTATTGCTCTGCAGAACTTGGAAAAAATGGCCCGGGAAGCGGAATTGAAATACAGCGCGGAAACACTGGGCAAAGGGCATCACCGCATCCGCATCTTCGTTGGGGACGGGATATCTGAGCCAAAGGCCGCCGTTAAAAAGAAGGCCGCCAAAAAAGAGCGGGATGTTGTTTTGGTGCTGTCGTCTGAGTTTATGGGCCAGGGTGATCGGGCTTTAGGCACGATCTTAATGAAAAGCTTTATTTACGCTTTGAGCGAACAGGACGAACTCCCTGCCAAAATCCTGCTTTATAACAGTGGGGTTAAACTTGCGGCTCAAGGCTCTGATGCGTTAGAGGATCTGAAAAAACTGGCGGGCAGGGGCGTTGAGATACTCAGCTGCGGTGTCTGCCTGGACTTTTATCAAATTGCCGATGCACTGGAGGTCGGCAGTGTTTCGAACATGTACGACATTTGCAGGATTCAAATGGAGGCGGATCATTTGATCCGGCCTTAGAATTAATCCCCCCTTTTTAGCTAAAACGGCCGCCGTTAAATTCTAATAACAATAACCGCCAGCGGGGGATGGGTGCTTGGATCTCTGTGAAGAGCGCTGAAAGGGAAAGGGGATTAAAGTGAAATATTATACGCCTTTGCTGCCCGGACAGACTTGGGAATATGCTGTGGCTGCCGTTGCAGCAGGCATGCGGGGATTTGAGATCTCGTACTGCCCGTCCTATCTTAAAAAAGAGGAATACGAGGCCTATTTGGAATTAATCAGGCGTCTGAAAGAGGAGGCAGGCGTGGACTTTAGTGTGCATGCGCCTACCTTAGATGTAAATTTGGGCAGCCCCAACGAAAAGATGCGTCAGGCGGCCCAAAAAGAAGTGCGGGAAAGTTTGGATTTAGCTCGAGAATTAGCTGCCTCCGTTGTAGTTGTGCACCCGGCGCCGGCCGTTTTAAACATGCCGGGGGGCGAATGGTCAAAACAGGTTTCTAAGCCCGCGGGAGAATTGGCGAAAACACAAGAGTCCCATTTAATCCGCAGCCTCAAGGATCTTGCCGATTACGCACCGGACGTTATTTTAGCCGTAAAAAACCTGTTTTTCCCCCACGAACTTTACAGAAGCCCCGAAGATATGGAGCAGCTGTTAAAGGCAGTCAACAGATCAAATGTAGGCCTCACATTCGATGCGGGGCATGCGCTTGTGGCAGGTTACGAAGCGGCAGCTTATCTTAACCTTTTGGCAGAGCATGTGCTGCATGTTCATTTACACGATAACCACGGTATTGTCAACGAGCGCCTTCCCTTAGGCCAAGGTACCGTAGACTACGTAGGGATAATTCAAACCCTTAAAAGAATAGGGTATCCGGGTGTTGTTAATCTGAAGTTCACCTTGGCGGAGCCAAGGGAGTTTGCCAAGTACTTACTGCAGTTGAATTAATTCGGAAAGGGTGAAGGCTTTGAAAATCCTGGTCACGGGCGGTGCCGGCTTTATTGGTTCTACTATTGTCGATGCCTATCTAAAAGAAGGCCACGAAGTGGTGGTGGTGGACAACTTGCATTCGGGCCGGTTGGAAAATTTAAATCCGAGGGCGAAATTTTATCTCCTGGATATTCGTTCGGCTGAGCTGGCCAAAGTTTTTGAATTAGAACAATTTGATGTCATAAACCACCAGGCGGCGCAGAAGTCCGTGCCTGCATCCGTGGAAAACCCCAAGCTCGATGCGGATATTAATATTTCGGGCACACTAAATCTTCTGGAGTTGGCAGTAGAGCATAAAGTAAAAAAGATCATTTTCGGCTCCACGGGAGGGGCCCTTTTGGGTGATGCTGACATAATTCCCACTCCGGAGACGGCACCGGTCAATATCATCTCCCCATATGCTTTGACGAAATATGCCGGTGAGCGCTATTTAGATATTTATGCCCGCACTTACGGTTTGAAATATACGGTGCTGCGCTATGCCAATGTTTACGGGCCCAGGCAGGTGGCGGAAGGGGAATCGGGCGTAACACCCATCTTTTTAGAAAATCTTTTAAATGATAAACCTTCAACGCTCTACGCCTACGAGCATATGCCGGAAGGGTGTACGCGAGACTACGTTTATGTGGGTGATGTGGCCAGGGCTAACGTCTTAGCGTTGGCTAAAGGTGATAACACCGTTTTTAACATCGGTACCGGTCAGGAAATTTCCACATCCCGCGTTTACAAGCTTTTGCAGGAGGCGACGGGCAAAAAAGATGTGCCGCTTTTTGCCGGCGGCGAGCGCGTGGGTGATTTGGAAAGAAGTGCTTTATCGATTGAAAGAGCAAAAGAACAGTTAGGCTGGGAGCCGCAGGTAGGCTTTGCAGAGGGTTTGGCTTTGACAGTGGAATACTTCAAGAAACAGGGAGTTTAGGATGGAGAAAACAGAACGTTTTAAGCAGCAGATCGAATTTGTCCTAGAGATCGATAAGTTAAAACAAATCTTTCGGCAGAACCTTTTAATAGACGGTTCCCGGCGGGAAAACGATGCGGAGCACTCCTGGCATTTAGCCGTTATGGCTTTAATATTGGAAGAATACGCCAAGGAGCCCATTGAGCTTAGTAAAGTCATTAAGATGGTTTTGCTCCACGATTTGGTAGAAATAGATGCAGGCGATACGTTTTGTTACGACCCCGCGGCGGGAGTTGACCAAGACGAGCGGGAAGCAAAGGCCGCTGAGCGCATCTTTGGGCTGCTGCCGGCAGAACAAAGTGAGAAATTTAAAAGGCTGTGGCTTGAATTTGAGCGAAGAGAGACACCGGAGGCTAAATTTGCCGCCTGCTTAGATCGCTTCCAGCCTTTTTTACATAACTACCACACAGAAGGAGGCACCTGGCGGGCTCACAATGTAACGAGTGAGCAGGTGAGGGAAAGGATGGCACCTGTGGGGGAGTTTTCCAAAACCTTGGGCGCCTACGTTGACAGCCTCATTGAAGATGCGCTGAGGCGGGGACTTTTAAAACCTTGAGAGAAAAAACGGCCCGTTTTTCAGGGCCGTTTCCTTATTTCACCACTATATTATAGATGCGTCCCGGTACATAGATTTCTTTAATGATGGTTTTACCGTCGATTAAGCGCATGATGTTTTCATTATCGAATGCTTTTGCCCTGGCGACTTCCACGGGGTCGTCCAAATCAACGGTAATTTCACCGCGGACCCTGCCGTTAACCTGGACGCCGATGGCGACAGTCCGCTCGATGGTTTTTTCTTCATCCCAAGTTGGCCAACTTTGATTGTTGAGCATGCCTTCAAATCCCTGCCGCTGCCAAATCTCTTCAGTGATATGAGGTGCTACGGGGTTTAAAAGCAGCAGGAAGGTCTTCATTTCAGCTTCGTTGATTTCGCCCAGCTCGTTGATCTCGTTTAAAAGGGTCATTAAGGCCGCAATGGCTGTGTTAAACTTCAGCTGTTCATAATCCCCGCTTACCTTTTTAATGGTTTGGTGCATTTTAGTTTCTAATTCAGGGCTGTACTGCTTACCCGGTTTAATAACTTCCTGCAGTTTCCAAACCCTGTCTAAAAAGCGGCGGCAGCCTCTCACACCGTCAGTGCTCCAGGGCACGCTCTTTTCAAAGTCGCCGATAAACATTTCATACATCCGCAGAGTGTCCGCACCGTATTCCTGGACAACATCATCTGGGTTAACTACATTGCCCCGGGATTTAGACATCTTTTCATTGTTTTCACCCAGGATCATCCCGTGTGATGTTCGCTTTTGGTAAGGTTCCGGGCAGGGTACGATACCCTCATCGTATAAAAACTTATGCCAGAAGCGGGAATACAAAAGATGCAGGGTAGTATGCTCCATGCCGCCGTTGTACCAATCGACGGGCAGCCAGTAATCTAAGTTTTCTTTACCTGCCAAAGCCTTATCGTTGTTAGGATCCGTGTAACGGAGGAAATACCAAGAGGAGCCTGCCCATTGGGGCATGGTATCCGTTTCCCGCTCAGCGGGCCCGCCGCAGGCGGGGCAGGTAGTTTCTACCCAGTTTCTGATTTTTGCCAGGGGTGATTCACCCGTATCAGTCGGCTCGTAATTTTGCACCTGCGGCAGCCTGACGGGAAGTTCCTCTTCCGGTACCGGCACCCAGCCGCATTCATCGCAGTGCACTAAGGGAATCGGCTCGCCCCAATAACGCTGCCTGGAAAAGACCCAGTCCCTCAGCTTGTAGTTTACCTTGGGCGTACCTAAGCCTTTGGCTTTCAGCCAGTTGGTAATTTCCTGTTTGGCCGTTTCTACGTCCATGCCGTTGAGAAAACCGGAATTAATCATAATCCCCGTTTCTGTCTGCGTGTAGGCCTCTTTTTCAATATCGCCGCCCTGCACAACTTCGACAATGGGCAGATCGTAGGTTTTGGCGAATTCCCAGTCCCGCTGATCATGGCCCGGTACTGCCATAATTGCGCCTGTACCGTAACTCATCAGCACGTAATCGGAGATCCAAACAGTGATTTGTTTGTTGTTCACGGGATTCACCGCCAGGATGCCTTGAAGCCGCACGCCGGTTTTTTCCTGTTCTAATTCGGCCCGCTCAAAATCGGTCTTTTTCCGCGCTGCTTCCTGGTAGGCGCGAACTTCGTCTAAGTTTTCGATCCTGTCTGCCAGTTTTTCTAGGACGGGGTGCTCCGGCGAAATGACCATATAGGTTGCGCCAAAAAGGGTGTCGGGCCTCGTTGTGAAAACCTTCAGGATCTCAGTGGAATCGTGAATCTTAAAAGCAACTTCCGTGCCTTCGGATCGGCCGATCCAGTTGCGCTGCTGTATTTTTACCCTCTCAATATAATCGACGAGATCCAGATCGTTAATCAGCCTTTCCGCGTAGGCCGTAATCTTCAGCATCCATTGGTTTTTAACCCTGGTCTCCACGCCTTGGCCGCAGCGCTCGCAGGCCCCGTTGACCACCTCTTCGTTGGCCAACCCGATTTTACAGGCGGGGCACCAGTTAATAGGCATCTCCTTCTTGTAAGCGAGGCCTTTTTTAAAAAGCTTAAGGAAAATCCATTGGGTCCATTTAAAGTAATTTGGATCAGTCGTGTTAACTTCCCGGGACCAGTCGAAAGAAAAGCCCAGGGATTTAAGCTGTTTGCGAAAGCGGTTGATGTTTTGTTCCGTGATCACCGCGGGGTGTACTTTGTTTTGAATCGCGTAATTTTCCGCCGGCAGCCCAAAAGCATCCCAGCCCATGGGAAAAAGGACATTGTATCCTTCCAGCCGCCTTTTACGGGCTAGAACATCGAGGGCCGTATACGGCCTGGGATGGCCTACATGTAAGCCGTCCCCGGATGGGTAGGGGAATTCTACCAGTGCAAAAAATTTCGGTTTGCTCCGATCTTGATCAGCTTGAAAGACCTTTTTTTCCTCCCACGTTTTCTGCCACTTCTTTTCAAAAGATTGGGGTTGATATCTTTCCAAATCTAATCGCCTCCTTTAACAATAAAAAATCTTCCCCCTCTGTTTAGAGACGAAAGATTCCGCGGTACCACTCTAATTGGCTGTTCAGCCCTACTCAACATGATAACGGTATGACCGGCCGAGGCTAAAAAATTTCACCCCGGCAGCTCCTAGGCGAGTTCCGGGGGCTAATGCTGCTTTCCACCGGCCAGCAGCTCTCTGAAGGTGCTCTCCGTACTACTCCTAATCACAGCTAGTTAATATTAGTTCTATTGTACCAATGGTCGGGGCTGATGTCAATCAACTTGAATTTTCTAAACCGCACTAAGCAGGATAACGGCTGGCTTGCGGGAAAGAAGATTGACAGAGGTGAGAAACACGTGATCGGTACCAGGAATGAAATGTCCCTGCATGCGGCCTTAAAGGAACATTACAGGCGGCCCGGCGATATAGTGGAAGGGAAAATCGGTAATTATATCATTGACCTTGTGCAAAAAGATCGTTTAGTGGAAATCCAAACGGGAAACTTTTCCGCTTTGAAGAATAAATTTGAGGAACTTTTAAAAAAACATTCAATTCATTTGGTTTATCCTATCCCCAAGGAGCGTTATTTAGTCTATGTTGCGCCTAGAACGGGTGAGCTTTTAAACAGGCGCAAATCGCCGAAAAAAGGGACCGTTTACGATCTCTTCTCTGAACTGATTCGTATCCCCCACTTAATCTGCCACCCCCGCCTCACAATCGAGGCGGTCCT
>JBHGWS010000099.1:0-14782 GCA_041936745.1 Candidatus Darwinibacter acetoxidans | reverse complement strand
TCGTAAATAAACTGCCATTTCGGTTGTTTATCTTCGTGTTCAAGAGAAAACATTTCTTCGTCGCAGTCCCACTGCGCAGAATAATCTTGGTCGGGCAGTGCAATTGCTGTGATGCTGAAAATATCATCTTCGCTCCGGAATGCGTGGAAGTTTTCGTCCCCCATGCTAAGTGCCGCAAGGCCGGCCGTTTCGCTGTTTTCAATCTCTAGTGCGATGGATATTGCAGTAGTGCTATTTGCATTTCCCTGCAGAATGGCGCCGTCTTCTGTGCGCAAAATGACGGCTTTTCGGTCATCGTACTCTAAAACCCATTCTCCCGTCTCCTCATCCAACCAATAGACGTCCCCATAGCCAAAATCTGCCTTGGCTGCCCCGGCTAAGGCAGAGGCGAAGGTGGCTGCAAGTATTATTAATCGAAGCGTTTTCCCAATTTTCATCATGCCAATGCCTCCCTGGCGGACCCGCCATGCAGATTTTATTTGCTCCCCGCTTTTCATCTGGTTAATCTTTAATTCAAATTTAGCACGGGCCGCTTGAAAAGAAGTAGAATTTTACTTGAAAAGATCTCGAAAAGAAAAAGTTTTTGAAAATAAAAAAGGCCCTGCTTAAGGGCCTTTGGCCGGGTAAAAAGAATTTAAAACACTCTTTTTTTACTCTGTTTCGCCTTGTTTTCAATCTAACTCTTAAAAAACGGCCGTTCTTTTTTAAAATATTTTTGACTGCGGCCGCCTTTTTCCTTTGGCAGCCCAAATCGAGCGGTACGAAGAATAATGGTTTTAAAAAGATTTTAGGCAACAAAGTGAAAGACGGTACCTTCGCTGTGCTGAGATTGAGTAGGTAAAACCCGCGGCAGGCCGCGGGTTTTTGTATGTTTACTTACCGGAAATTGTCACACCTTCCGTTAGAATGTAAGGGAGGATGCTCGTGCCGTAGTTGATGCGCTGCCTTGAGATGCCCTTAATGTTTCTAAAGATCTCCGCTAAATTGCCTGCAATCATAGTTTCTGTAACTGGGTGTTTGATCTTGCCGTTTTCAATGTAATAACTGTTTTTGGCCACACCGGAAAAATCGCCGTTAGGGCTGGGGACTCCGCCGGAATACCTGGCTACAAGAACCCCCCGCTCAATTTGGGCGATCAGTTTTTCAAAATCGGTATCGCCCGGTTCAACAACCCAACAGCCGCCTTGGTTTTTCGCTCTCTCGAAGCCCGTCTTTTTCGAGCCGTATTGGCTCAACATAAAGCTTTTGAGGATGCCTCGGTCGATGAAGGTGACGTCTTCTGCAGCGAAGCCGTCGGAGGTGATGAAGTAGCCGTCGGCTATCTGGGGGGAAGTTGGTTTGGCCGCCAGTGTTAATTTTTCATGGGCGACGCCTTGGCCCAATTTATCCCGAAAGGGGCTTGTTTTTGCAATCAGGGCTTGATCGCCCAAAAAAATGTGGCTGTAGAAATAGAGAATGCTCGTTAGGCAATCAGGCGTTAAGATTATGTCGCCGGTAAACTTACCTGCCAGCGGTTTGGCTTCTAAATGCTCCACCGATTGGCGCAGCAGAGAATCCAAAGCCCCCCGCTGCAAAAGCGGTGCAGCAAGTTCCTCCATGGCAAAGCCAGTGTAATTGAAGGAGGTGGTTTTAGCGCCGTCTTTGGAAGAAAAAACAGAAGAAAAAGTATAGACTCCCTGGTCGGCGGTGAAGTCCACGCCGTTGGAGTTGATCAAGTGTTGGTTTGTCTGTTTGTGGATAAAAATAGTCTCCATAAGTTTAACGGCCGGATAAAGCCGGGCAACTTGCGTGCTGTACTCTTTCAGAAGTTCATACATGCGCTCCGCGGCAGCGTCTTTGGGACCCGTGCTGAATCTCTGCGCCTTTTGTTTGGGTGAAATATCGTAGTCCGGGTCCGGGTTGGAAGCTGCCGCAAGCTCTACAGCCGCGTCCGCGGCTTCGTCAATCGCTTCTTTGTCTAAGCGGTTCAAAGAAATGCTTCCCTTGCGGTTAGCCTTAATTACGCTGATGTCCAAGGTGTTGTCCTTTGTGGTGCGGATTAAAGAAAATTCGGTGCCTTCCAGGTTCATCTCATGCTGGCTTGTGGTTTTCAGGGAGCATTGGAATTTATCAACGTTTTTCTTGCGCAGTGTTTTTGCGCAGTAGTCTAAAGCTGCCTTCATGCTATCTACCCCCTATCGTAATCTTTGTCTTAATGGCAGGCCCGCCCATTCCTACGGGGATCGCCTGCTTTTTACCGCACATGCCCGCATTGGACCAGATCATATCATCGCTGACCATAGTGACGTTCTGCAGTACTTCGAAGGCGACGCCGGAAATGGTGGTATCTTTGATGGCTCGGCCCAGCTTGCCGTTTTTGATCTCGTAACCTAAGACTACACCGAACATAAACTCACTGGTTGTGTCCGCTTGGCCGTTGCTCGCCCTAATTAGATAGTAGCCGTCTTCGATCGAGGCGATCATCTCTTCAAGTTTACTTTCCCCGGGCAAAATAGCGGTGTTCCGCATTCGGATCAGCGGCTCATCGTAGTATTGATAAGCCCTGGCGTTGCCGGTGGGTTTTGTGTTAAAGTGCCTGGCACTCTCTTTATTGTGCATATAGCGTTTTAAGATGCCCTCATCGATAATGACTACATCTTCTGCCTCTGTCCCTTCATCATCGATATAAATGGGCATGGGGCAGTCCTGCCCGTTACAGGTGTGGGCAAAGTCCACCAACGTTACAAGGGGGCTTGCCGCCTGTTTGCCTAAATAATCGCCGGCAACGGAACCGCCCATTACGAGATCCGCTTCGGTGGTGTGGCCGATGGCTTCGTGGGCTAAAATGCCCGCCAGGTTAGCATCGAGAATGCATTCCTTTAAACCGGCCTCGGCGTAAACACCTTCGCTCTTTTTAACCAGATGCTCATAGAGCTCATCTACCAAGGGGTAAATATCTTTCGGCTCTTTAAAGTGGTCTTCAAAATGGCCTAGGCCGCCGGCTAAACCGTAGACTTCAACAGGCTCACCGTTTTTATCCAGAGACAAAGTGACTGTAAATGTAGTGCGGGGCAAAAGAGAATAAAGCGATGCCCCATCTGATGTAATCAAGGTTTTTTCCATATCCAAGCAGTTCAAGTTCACACGCCGGCTGCTTAGTTCCGGAAATTTGACCTTGATGTAATCATCGATTTCCCGCGTGAAATCCATGATCTCTTTCTGAGTCAGGCGCGGCTTTCTGGTGCCGAAACTTTTCTCTACCACGGGTTTATCCGGTGCGAAGGGTGCCATTCCTTTGTTTTCACGGGCATCTAAAAATGCTGCATTGGCAGCAGCCGTGTCAATGACCGCTTTCACATCACGCCGATCCGGCGAGGAAGCAAAGCCCCAGCCGCCGCCCTGATAAACCCTGGCGCTGATACCGCTGGCCGAGTTTTTAACGTTGCGGACCAGATTACCTTGGACATAGGCTATGTGCAAGGTGCGGTTCTCCTGGCTGCGCAGTTCAGTGTATTGGGCCAGGAGGGGTAAGTATTGTTTCATGTCCTTTAAAATCATTAAAATCCCCCTTTCATTGTTTAAAGTATAGCATAAGAATATTAGGTGCGAAAGAGAACTTGGCGCCCTTTCCCCGCCCGGCCTGCAGATAATCGGCGCGGTTTTTGGAAAGGCCTACCAATACTGAAGGAAATCGAGGTTTAAAACGGAACTATCTAAGAATGGTAATCTTATCTTTTTGTAAAATAGAATGGGGGAGATTTAATGCAGAGCAATACTTTATCGCCCGCGGAGCGCCTAATCCCGAAGCCCGCTTTTGTGCAGGAAAAAGAAGGTTCCTTTTTCTTAACTCCGCAGACAAAAATTCTTTTATCTTCCAAAAACGAGGCGGTGCGGCGGGTTGGGGAATATTTGGCGGGGCTTTTGGCTGAGATTACAGGCCACCGCCCGGAAATTGCCCAAGCAGGAGGCCCGGATTCTGGCCGCGGCATTTATCTAACTATAGAAGATGAAGACCCCTCCTTGGGCAAAGAAGGCTATTCGCTGCAGGTTGAGTCTGAGAATGTTTCTCTCGCCGCTAACAGGGCCGCCGGTTTATTCTACGGCGCACAGACGATGAGGCAGCTTTTAGAAACCCGAGGCGAAAAATGGGCTGTCCGGGCTGTGATTATCCGAGACTATCCCCGTTTCAGCTGGCGGGGGGCCATGCTGGATGTGGCCAGGAGTTTTTTTACAGTGGAGGAAGTAAAAAGGCTTATAGATCTTTTGGCCTGCTATAAAATAAATAGGCTGCACCTCCACCTTACTGATGACCAGGGTTGGCGGATTGAAATCAAAAAGTGGCCCAATTTAACAGCCCACGGGGGTAACAGTGCGGTGAAAGGCGGGCGACCCGGCTTTTATACGCAGGAAGATTACAGTGAAATTGTCCGGTATGCCAAAAGCCGCCAGATAACTATAGTGCCCGAGATCGATCTGCCGGGCCATACCTTTGCCGCTTTAGCGTCTTATCCGGAGTTGAACGAAGACGGTCAGGCGGTGCCTTTATACAATGACATTAAAGTCGGCCTCAGTTCGCTTGCCGTCCACAAAGAAATCACTTACCGCTTTGTGACGGATGTCCTTACGGAAATTGCCAAAATCACCCCCGGGCCTTATCTGCATGTGGGAGGGGACGAAGCTTTATCAACGACAGCAGAAGATTACGCTTACTTTATGTCCCGTCTGCAGCCCATCGTTGCTGCTTTAGACAAAACTCTGGTCGGCTGGGGTGAAATCAGCCGCGTACCGCTTCAGCCCGGTTCAATCGTCCAGATTTGGCAGCGCAATAACGATGCGGCCGTGGCGGCGGCTCAGGATGTTAAAATAATTATGTCACCGTCTTACCACACTTATTTAGATATGAAATATAATGCATCCACTTCTTTAGGCCTGGATTGGGCAGGCTTAATCGAAGTTGAAGACGCTTATAATTGGGAGCCCACGGAGATAGGCGGGGGTGTTTCGGCAGAAAAGATCGTGGGAGTGGAGGCTCCTCTTTGGGCCGAAACCATTCGGACGCTGGAGGACATTGAATACATGTATTTTCCCCGCATTCTGGGCCAGGCGGAAATAGGCTGGTCACCCCGCAAGGGGCGGAGTTGGGAAGAATACCGCAGGCGCCTTGCTGCGCACGGCCCAAGCCTGGAAAAGATGAAAGTAAACTTTTACCGCTCGCCGCAGATTGATTGGCAGTAAGCGGTAAAGCTACAAGAAATTCGAGGCAGCTGCAGTATTTGCGGCTGCCTTGCCTTTTTCTGTAATTGGGATTTTTATTTTCAGCCATACCTGTCCTGGTGTGGGTATTCGCGTCTGCGGGCAATCCGGGAAGGCAGGGGTTCGGCTGTGCCGGATCAGCTATGTTCGGTGCTGACGGGCGCGCTGGAAAACAGTACTTTAAAAAAAGAGCCTGCATAGGAATGACAAAATAAGAAAGGCCGCCCGCTTTGGCGTGCGCGGTTGTTTACTCGCCGAAAATTACAATTCCCTTTTGCGGTTTATCCTTGGCCTCGTAGAGGGCTAAATCCGCTTCGGCGAAGACTTCTTCGTAATGGCGGCCCGGCCCGGGGATTATGGTTGCACCGATACTGGTGGAAGCGGCGGGAACACCGCCGCTCAGCCGCCTTAGAGTTTCGTGTACCCGTTCACATCTGTCCCGCACGCCCCGGGCTGTAGGTATGTTGCTTAGATAAACAACAAATTCATCGCCGCCAACCCGGCCGATAATGTCCGTTTCTCGAAAAATTCGCTTAAGGGTTTTGGCTGTCAGTTGTAGGATTTCGTTTCCTTTTAAGTGGCCGTAAGTATCGTTAATGGACTTCAGTTTATCCAGATCCAGCAGCAGAAAAGCGTCAATTTCGTTTTCTTTCTTTTCCTGCAGCCTTTGTTCGACCATCTCTTTGGTCGTCAGTGCGTTATAAAGGCCGGTTAAGCCGTCTTTTTGGGACCTCTGCAACAGCCTTTCTTTTTCCGCCGTTTCTTCGCTTTGATCGATGAGTTTACCCACTATTGAGTGGAGCTTTTTGTTTTCATCGTAAATTGGCGAACTGATCGATTTAAAGACCGCTGTTTCGCCGTTATCCAACGTAAGGCGAATCGTTGACTGCCCGTTGGGGTACCTCTTATCAAAGAGCGCCGCTTTCAATTTCTCTTTAACGGCGCTTTCATCGGCCAGCCGCCCCAGTTTTCCCGACAGTTTAAACTTCCTGTTTCGGGCGGAGTATTCGTAGATATATTCATTGGAGATCTCCGACAGCATTTCGTATCTTTGGTTTTGGATCTGCAGCTGTTTATTGGTGCGGTAACTAAACACTACGCTCAGCGTTAAAATAGCGATGATCAGTGTTACCGCCAGAAATATTTCGCCGCCATAGGTTTCCAAAACCTCAGGCAGGGTAATTTTCCGTTCGATCTGTGATGTAACATCCAAAATTAAAGCCTGCATCTGTCGTTCGTCAATTGAGGCAATTGCCTTATTTATAATCGACGCCAGTATTTTGTCATCGCGCAAAAAGCCGATAGAATACTCCCGGGCTTCTTTTTCTATGGGGATGGTAATAATGTTTTTGTAGTTGTTCTGCAGGGTATAGAAGGCGATGGAGTAGGCATTACCGTAGCCGTAGTCCGCTTTGCCGTTTTCCACGGCCAAAAGCGCTTCTTCCCTTGTATCGAAATAGACGGAGTGCTCTTCCTTGATACCTGCCGGCAGGGGGCTGCCCCGCACAGCTGCATAGGTTTTACCTGCAAGATCCGCTGCATCAACTGAAGAATTAATAAAGAGAATGGTTTCCGATTTCAAATAGGGGAGGGATAAAGGCGTATCGCCTGCATAGTTGGGAGGCAGGCCCATTGCAATGTGGGGATCATTTTCCACCGCCTCGGAAATGGAATCATATAAATTGTAGTCGAAGGTAAGGCCTGTCAAATCAGAGATCCACTCCAGTAGGCTCAGTGAGATACCTTTTATTTCACCTCGGCTGTTTCGATACTGGATGGGCGCGGCCCCATGCAAACCGGTCGCCCGAATAACGCCCACTTGGGTAAGATAGTCTTTTTCCTCTTGGCTTAAAGATATTTCCGCTTGAACCGGCAGAGCGCCGACTGCAGTCAAAGTGCCAATAGCAACCCATAAAACAACTGTTTTTATTTTAAAAGTGTTCACCCCAACCCCCGCATCCATTCGATTAATAATATTTATAATTATTATAGCAGAAACGGAAGTTAATGGAAAGGCTTAAGCTGCAATCTAATCATTTTTCCGCATTTGGTTTTCCTTTGTCCCGCAGGCTCGGCTTTGGGGCCAACCTTTTTTACTGTTTGCTATCTTGGCGCGTTTGTTAAAGCTGTAAGATCGTGCCCTTCGTGGGCCAATAACTTTTCTCTTAAAAAACCGGTACCGCTCCTGCAGTGCCCAAGGCCTTTTTGGGGCAGTAGGCGGTGGGTGGGGATGAAATAAGAAACGGGGTTTTTGC
The DNA here is from genome assembly GCA_041936745.1 of Candidatus Darwinibacter acetoxidans. Classification (GTDB taxonomy): domain Bacteria; phylum Bacillota; class Limnochordia; order Darwinibacteriales; family Darwinibacteriaceae; genus Darwinibacter; species Darwinibacter acetoxidans_A. The sequence goes on along the minus strand of JBHGWS010000099.1, from coordinate 7,295 downwards.
TGACTGCCAGGCCAACGGCCCTGGCCGCTTGGGGATTTCCCACAGCTGCGGCAAGGGCACCGTAGGTTGTGATTTCGCCCGGCTCAATTTCCAGCACTTTTTTAAAGACCGATTTTTGAAAGTCCGTAAATTTTGCCAGATCAATAACCATCTTGTGTTTTCCCGTTTTAAGAAAATTTGCTGTTTCCCGCAGGACCAAGGCCGCTGCTGCACTTTCGTTTCCCAAACCACACTCTCTGGTTAAATCAATGGTTTCTTCGCCGCTGCCGCTTTTCAGACTCAAATATTTCAAGCCGCGGGAAGTGAAAGTAAAATTCAGTTGGCCTGTTTCCAAAAACTGAGCAATCTCCAGTCTGTCTATTTAGGGCTCCTCCTTTTAGTCACGTCCCGCAGGCCCTTGCGCAGCTCCGGCTGACATGCTGCCTTTGTATTCCCTGCAGTAGTTGAAAATTTGCGGAATATCCAACATGTTTGGGGAAAAATGAGGCATTAAAGCACCCTGCTAAAGGGTGTCTAGAAGCGCTTATTCCTCCTTGGCAGGGTCTTTAAGTTCGGGCAGAGCGCCGCCGGCCACGGCCCACAAATAGAGGCTGGCCACCGTGCCGTAAGGGGAATAGCGCTTCCGGTACTTCTCAAAAAGCGGGCGTGTCAGCTTTTTATGGCCATAAAGCATTCTTAAGCCTCTTCTGATGGCCAAATCGCTGTAACTGACAACATCAGGCCTCTGCAGTGAAAAGGTTAAAAGCATTTCCGCTGTCCAAATGCCAATGCCCCGCAGCTTGGTCAATTCCCGGCAGACCTCATCGTCAGGCATGTCTTCCAGCGCTAAAAGGTCGATTTCTTTATTTAAAACTGCCTGGGTCATTTCCTTAATATAAACTGCTTTGCGCATTGAGATGCCGCAGGCCTGCAGTTCCGCCGCGGAAACGGCTCCAACCGCCTGCGGGGTAAAAGGTTGAAAACGTTCCCGCATGCGGCCCCAGACGGTTGCCTGGGCTTTAGTGGAGATTTGCTGTCCCACAACGGATCTTACCAATGAAGCGTAAATATCGGGGTTGACGGGCCGTTTAATGTGGCCGATGCGTTCAATCGCTGCTCCAAGTTTGCTGTCTTGGGCCTTCAAATAGTCTGTTTCAGTAGTCCCGTAAGAAAAATAAAGATCGCCAGGCATCTCTTTGCTCCAATCTTAACTGCGAGTGGTGCCCCATGGCTTACGCAGGTCTTTTCTTTAGTATACACGAGCACTGTCTTGGGGGCAACATTTGTTCCGGCGGGAAAATTGTCTGAAAGCGGCGGTGATTAATTTTAGGATAACCAACATTTCGCCTCCGGCAGCTGTGCCGTATTAAAGGAAAAAAGACGTGGCCCGAAGTAGATAAACCTGGAGGATTCGTGCTTGGTTGTGTTGAATAAGTAATCGCATAACGGCTCTTGTTATGTGTAGGGCAGTAAATTATTAAGGGGGATTTACATGAATCGCAGATTATTGTTGGCCGCAGTTCTTTTAATCAGCTTAGTTTTTGTTCCCGTCACAGCCGGTGCTGACCCGGCCAAATTAGTTTTAGGTATGGTGCCATCGCGGGAAGCAGATCGTATGATTGTTACCCTGGACGGTTTAGCGGAGATGATGACAGAAGAGATTGGCCTTCCCGTCGAAGCTTATGTGGCAACGAGCTTTACGGGCCTAATTGAGGCGATGGGAACTGAAAAGGTCGATATCGGTATATTCGGGCCTGCCGCCTTAGTTATGGCGGAAGACAGGCATGGCGTTGAGATCATTTTGTCGTCCGTCCGCAGGGGGGCCACGAGCTACAAGTCGCAGTTTAACGTACGGGCTGACAGCGGCATTGAAACCTTGGAAGATTTGAGAGGGAAAACAATTGCCTTTGTCGATCCCGCTTCAGCGGGCGGGTTCCAATTTCCCTATGTCTACCTTTTGGAAAACGGCATTGACCCGGAAAAGGATTTAACTTATGTTTTCGCCGGTGCCCACGATGCCGGCGCCATTGGTGTCATTAACGGAGACTTTGATGCCTCTGCCAGCTTTGACGATGTTAGGACGGATATCATTGATGAGTTTCCCGACATCCTCGATGTAGTGAAAGTCTTAGACTATACGGAACCTATCCCCAATGACGGTGTCGGGGTCCGGGCCGGTTTAAGCAGAGAACTTGTGGGTAAAATCCAACAAGCATTTATTACAATCGGTAATACGGAAGCGGGCAAAGAACTTTTTGATACACTTTACAATGTAACCGGCTTTGCCCCCGCGGATGGTTCCCAATACGATGTTGTCCGCCGTACGAGCAAAATTATTGATGAAAGGTTCTAGATGTTGATCCGGCAGGCGGTTTAACGGAGCGGGGGAACCTCCCCCGCTTTGCCTCTGCCCGGTGTGAAGGAGTGTCAGCGGTGATTGAATTTAAGAACGTATCTGTAACTTATCCCGGCGGGGTACGGGCTTTGAAAAACTTGAGCACAACAATTAAGGATGGCGAATTCGTTGTCATTGTCGGTTTGAGCGGTGCAGGCAAATCAACTATGCTGCGCTGCTTAAACAATTTGGTTCTGCCAACCGAGGGAGAAGTCTTATTGGACGGGGAAAGTATAACGAAAGCGAAAGGGAAAGCCCTGCGCAGGCTGCGGCTGAAGGTAGGAATGATCTTTCAGGATTTTAATTTGGTGAAGCGTTCTTCCGTTTTGCGCAACGTCCTGCAGGGCCGCTTAGGGTATGTGCCCACTTGGCGGACTTTATTGGGCCTTTTCCCCAAAGAAGATGTGAAGATCGCTTTAGACAGCTTGGAAAGGTTGGATATTTTAGATAAAGCTTATGTGCGGGCAGACCGGATCTCCGGCGGCCAGCAGCAGAGGGTGGGAATTGCCCGGGCTTTGGCCCAAAGGCCCAAGGTAATCTTAGCAGACGAACCTGTGGCTTCTTTGGATCCGCCCACATCGCATATGGTGATGCGGGATTTGGTGAAAATCAATCAGGAAGATAATATTACGACTTTGATTAACCTGCATTTTATTGATTTGGCGCAAGAATACGGCCAGCGAATCATCGGCCTGCGCCAAGGCGAGCTGGTCTTTGACGGGCCCGCTTCAGAAGTGAGCGAAAAGACCTTTGAGGACATTTACGGCCGGTCCATCAGACCCGATGATTTGAGGGGGGCTTAGATATGGGTAGGGGAATTGAAACGAAGGAAATAAGTGCTCCTCCTCAAAGCTCACTGCGAAAGGGGTTAAAAACCGCAGCGGTTTTGCTTATCGCCGCTTTTTATGTTTTTTGTGCCAAGCAGACCGGTTTTAGTTTCCGGCTGCTTTGGGAAGGCATCCCTTCCTTTTTGAAATTAATGAAAGATATGACGCCGCCCAATTGGTCAATTTACCCGCGGATTATCCCCGCATTTATCGAAACCATTCAGATTGCCGTTTTGGGGACCACGGCAGGTGCAGTTTTAGCAATCCCCTTAATTGCTTTGTCTTCGAACAATATTAATACGAATAAGATTTCCTATTTTATCTTTAAAGCCCTCATGAATTTAATCAGGACAATCCCGGAACTTCTCTATGCCGCGGTATTGGTTTCTGCGGTTGGCTTTGGGCCTTTTGGCGGTGTGCTGGCTTTGGCCGTCTTTTCTTTGGCCATCATCGCTAAACTTACCAGTGAAAGTGTAGAAGCAATCGATCCGGGCCCGCCGGAAGCTTTAGCCGCCTGCGGCGCCACTAAGGCGGAGAATATCATGTATGCGGTAGTGCCGCAGGTACTGCCCGTTTACGTCAGTTACTTCCTCTACGTGTTGGAGATTAACATTAGAGTTTCTACAGTGTTGGGTTTAGTCGGCGCCGGCGGGATCGGGCAGCTTCTAAAAACTTATTTGGATTTATTCAGGTATCAAAATGCATCCACGGTGATCATTGCCACTTTTCTACTTGTGGTCATAATAGATCAGCTCAGCGTGAGATTGAGGGCGAGGTTGATATAAATGGCGGGTAGCCGCAAAAATTATTGGCGGGCAGTTTTAAAGCTGCTTATCGCCGTCTTGGCCGCCTATATCTTTTTTTGGGCGGCATCAGGCGTTAAAGTGGATTTAGATCGAATAAAAAGGGGACTTCCCGCCGTAGGCAGGATCTTTAAATCAATGTTCCCGCCGGACTGGTCCATGGCGGGCCGCGCCTTAGAAGGCATGCTGCAGTCTTTTTATATTGCAGTGTTGGGAACGACAATCGGCAGTGTCTTGGCTGTACCCTTGGGATTTCTGGCCGCCAGAAATGTCACTGTCTACCGAATTCTTTCTGCCTTCGGCAAGCAGGTCTTAAACGCAATCAGGACATTTCCTGAATTGATCTTAGCGGTCTTTTTTGTGGCATCTTACGGGCCGGGCCCCATGGCAGGCCTCATGGCGGTGGGAGTTCACTCCACGGGCATGCTGGGCAAGCTCTATGCCGATATCATTGAAGGCATTGAGCGGGGCCCTGTAGAGGCGGCAGTCTCTGCGGGGGGCAATTCTTTGGAAGTGATGCGCTACAGTATTTTACCCCAAGTTTTGCCCGAGTTTATCGCCACCTCTTTATACCGCTTTGAGATTAATATGAGGGCCGCGAGCACTCTCGGTTTAGTCGGTGCGGGCGGGATTGGGGTTTTGCTTCTGCAGGCCCTGCAGTTTCGCCGCTGGCCCATTGTCGGTATGTCTCTGGTGGTCATTGTTGCTGCAGTAACGCTGGTTGACTACGCCAGTGCTTATATTAGAAAATCAATTGTTTAGGTGGGCTGGTGGTGTTTGAAGCTTTAAATTTACTTGGCATTGTTTTTGATTTAGACGGCACTTTATATGAAGATACAGATCACTTTCATTATTTTGCGCAGCGCCTGGCCCAGAGGCTGCCCAAACCAAAGCGCGCTCTTTTTTGGCAGGATTTGAGATCCGCCTGGGCAGGGAAACACACTTTGAGGTTGGGCCGGGTTTATGATCGGAGGCGGGATTTAATCTTAGAAACAACCCCCGCCGGCCGGGTTTTAAAGGCGTGGGATTGGCAGGGCAAGCCAGTCAGTGAAGCGCAAATAAATGAAAGGTACCCTGTGCCTGTACAGTTTGATATGACGGCCATGATCTCTTTGGGCGATGGCTGGTGGCTGCCCACTGCCTGCGCTTACCACTACGGTTTAGAGAAAACCTACGACGCCTATTTAGAAACTAAAGACTATTTAGGGGGAGAGGAAGCGGTTTTAACACCCCTGCCCGGGTTAGCGGCCTGGCTTGCCGAGATTAAAAACAGGCTGAGGCTGGTTGTCGTTACAAACAGCGATTTAGCCGATACAAACCGCTTATTGGCTAACTTGGGGCTAGAAAAGGTTCTTACCGAAATCTATCCCGATGCGGAGAAGCCGCAAAATGCCGAAAAAGTCTTTCAGCAGGTGGCGGCGGAGACGGAAATCCCGTTGAACCTGCTTCTTTCCGTGGGCGATAATTACCTCAACGATATCTACCCAGCGGCGCAGCTGGGCATGCGGACCTGTTTAATTGACCCCCACGGTTTATATGGGGAGGGGGCGGCGGATCTTGTGGTGCGGTCCCTAAGGGATTTATACGACTAACAGCTAAAAAGCAAACGGCGGTTTCGGTGAAAGCTCGGGCCGCCGTATTTTTTTGCAAATGCCTCATAGTTCTGTATAATAGAGCTAATCATTTACGGGATTGTGAGGGATAGCAATGAAATTTACCGGTATAGACGAAACAGTGGGGAACACCCCTTTAGTACCTTTAAATTTTCTGCAGCCGGCTGCAGCTGCGCAAGTTTGGGTTAAGCTGGAATCACAAAACCCCGCGGGCAGCGTTAAAGACAGACCCGCCTTGTATATGGTGCGCGCGGCTGAAAAAGAAGGGCTTTTGCCCGAAAACGGCACCATTATTGAACCAACCAGCGGCAACACCGGGTTAGCCTTGGCCATGCTCGCCGCCGCTCAAGGTTACCGCTGTATCCTGGTCATGCCTGATACTATGAGTGTGGAAAGGCAGCGCCTCGCCCGGGCTTTTGGCGCCGAAGTTCTGTTGACACCGGGTGATGAAGGTATGTCCGGATCGGTTGCGCTTGCAGAAAAACTTGTCTTAGAAAAAGGCTATTACATGCCCAATCAGTTCGCAAACGAAGAAAACGTGAGGGCTCATTACGAGACAACGGGGCCGGAGATCTTTCGGGATATGGCGGGTGAAGTGGATGCTTTTGTAGCGGGGGTGGGCACAGGCGGTACAATCACCGGGGTGGGGAAGTATTTAAAAGAGAGAATCCCCAAGGTGTTTATTGCCGCGGTCGAACCGGCCCTCTCTCCCCTTTTATCCGGTGGGGCCGCAGGCAGCCACGGTATCCAAGGAATCGGCGCCAATTTTATACCCAAGATTTTAAGGCGTGAAGTCATTGATGAGATAATCAGTGTGGAAGATGAAGATGCCCGAAGCACAACCAGGGCATTGGGGGCGAAAGAGGGGATTCTCTGCGGCATTTCCGCCGGAGCAAATGTTTTTGCCGCCCTGCGGATTGCCCGCAAGTTGGGGCCGGGCAAAAACGTCGTCACCGTTTTACCTGATACGGGCGAAAGATATTTATCCACTCCTTTGTTTGCCGGAGAAGAGCAGTGATTAAGTATATCTTGTCTGAAGCTCGCAATATTTTGGCCAAGGATCCCGCGGCAAAAAGCTTGTGTGAGGTTGTGCTCTGCTACCCGGGCTTGCGAGTCCTGATCTATCACCGCCTGGCGCACCGCCTGCATAAGAAAGGGTATATCGTTTTGGCCAGGATGCTTTCGCAGAGGGCGCGCAAGGTAACCGGAATTGAAATTCACCCCGGCGCGGTGATTGGGAGCCATCTTTTCATAGACCACGGAATGGGAGTTGTAATTGGCGAAACGGCTGTTGTGGGCGATAATGTGACAATGTTTCACGGTGTCACTTTGGGTGGGTTGGGCGGCGAGCCCAACTCCAAACGGCACCCAACCGTGGAAGATGATGTTCTGATCGGGGCGGGGGCAAAGATTTTAGGCCCCATAACCATCGGGCGCGGTGCTAAAGTCGGGGCCAACGCAGTTGTTCTAAAAGATGTCCCCCCTTATACCACCGTAGTGGGGCTGCCGGCGCGGGAAATTGACAAAAAGCAGCCTGCGGATTATAATATCCCCAGGCGCCCGTAGCTCAGCTGGATAGAGTGTCTGACTTCGAATCAGAAGGCCGTAGGTTCGAGTCCTACCGGGCGGGCCATACCAAAACCCCCATGACCATTAGGTTCTGGGGGTTTTACATTAT
>JBHGWS010000098.1:0-5247 GCA_041936745.1 Candidatus Darwinibacter acetoxidans | reverse complement strand
AGACATATTCAGGATATGCGCCGGCGTTGGGTTAAATCTTTCCGTGTGTAAGCCTGCGGCATACAAAATCCCCGCCGAGACGGAAAACTCGGTGCCGCTGCCCCTTTGATCCAAAACTTTCACCGGCTGGAGCGAAACCTGCGGCATCACCTGCGTAATGATACCGGCAACCTGCGTGCCGTGGCCGTAATCATCATTCGTGTTGTCGTCTTCCCCAATGAAATTATAACCGGGGAGGATCTCTATGTCATTAAAAGCTTTGGGATCGATCCCCGAATCAAGTACCGCAATCCTGATCCGCCTGCTGCCTTGGCTGATTTCCCACGCCTGAGGTAAATGCAGCAGCCGCTGGTTCCACAGCCCGTAAGATTCCGCCCCGTAGGCGGGGCTTGCTTCCGCCTGCACCGGCAGGTTCGGGGCTAAATAAAATTCGGCTTGGAAATAATGGCTCCATTCCTCTAAAGAAAGGGGCGAGTCCAAGGCGGGTTCAACTAAAACAGCAAGCAGTGGCGGCAGTTCCCGTTTAATAACGAGCCCCGCTTCTTGCAATAACTCGGCCCGTAATGCGTAATCCGCCGCCGTGTGAAAACGGGCGATTAGATCCTTGTATTCAAAAGAAGGCGCTGCAAAAAGCGCCGCCGGTAGCATTTCCTGCACCCGGAGTTCTTCCAGGTAAGAAAAATCGTGTTCAAAGCGCCATTTGACATCCAAAAGGGCATGTTTGATGGGGCCGAAGTAATTTAAGGGCCCCTTCCGGCCTTCCTTTTCATGAACCAGGCGCAGGGCAAACTCATCGCTCAGTTCCGCGTCATTTTCAATAAGGTAACTTGCGGTGCCCGGCTTTAAACGGGCCTGCTTCTCCCAAAGCCTGTCTTTTTCGCTGCGCCGAAAGATCTCCGGGGCAAAGCTTTCTTCTGCCGGAGGCCAATAAAGGTACACGCCTGCCGCCCTCCAATCAGCCGACAGATCAAAGACTTCTGGCAGCGGTGTTTCGGCCGGGGTTTCTTCCAAGGTTAAGGTGAGAATGATACCCTCTTGCCGCAGCTTGAGCCTTTGCTCAGCGCTTTGGGCAAAAATTTTGCCGTCCGCATCCCGCGCCACGGCTTTAAAAGCCCACGTGCCGGCAGGTAGTTGAAGTTCCGCAATCTTGGCTCCTTCTAAGATTAAAAGATGCTCGTCTCCGCCCTTTTTCATTTCGATCTCAAAAACGTCAGGTGTTTCTTCTTCCCACTCCAACTCTAAAACAAAGCTTACCGGCTGCTTGGGGGAAAACAAGCCGCCGAGGCAGCCGCTTAAAGTTAAGCTCAGCATTAAAAAAAGGCTTAAATAAATTTTCCTTTTCATGGCGTTACCTCCAAGATCCGCCAATCAATAGGTGTTTGGCCGGTCTTTTCTAAAAATGCATTCGCCCGGGAAAAATGAGCGCAGCCAAAAAAGCCGCGAAAAGCCGATAAGGGGCTGGGGTGTGCCGCCTCTAAGATTAAATGCTTGGGATCAGTGATTAACCCCGCTTTACTGCGGGCATGGTTTCCCCAAAGCAGGAAGACTACGGGTGTTTCTTTGTCATTCAGCCGTTTGATGATCTCATCTGTAAATTGTTCCCAACCGCGGCCGCGGTGAGAGCCGGCCTGCCCCGCCCGCACCGTCAGAGTGGTGTTTAAAAGCAGGACGCCCTGCTCTGCCCAAGAGGTGAGATTGCCGTTTTTAGGCAGCTGCCCACCTACATCATTTTTAATCTCCTGCAGGATGTTCTGTAAAGAAGGGGGCTGGGGCACCCCCGCCGGCACGGAAAAAGCTAACCCGTGGGCTTGGCCTGCGCCGTGGTAAGGGTCTTGGCCCAACACCACTACCCTAACGTCTTTATAAGGAGTTTTCTTTAAGGCCGTAAAGATCTTATACATATTAGGATAAATGGTTTTAGTCCTGTACTCCTCAATCAAAAATTCCCGCAGGGCTAAATAATAAGGTTTGGAAAATTCGCCCCCGATAATTTCATCCCAATCGTTACCTAACCGCACCATAAAACCACCTAACTTTCTAAACTTAACTGCGCCAGTTGATTATAAACGCTTTCCGCCTCTTCTTCTTTATTGCAGAGCACTAAGATTAAAACATCAGCTTTGAGATCTGCGCCTAAACAGCAGCGTACGCCGGGGGCCTGCCCTTTAATTTCGTAAAAGCCGCGCAAAGTGGGATGAGCGTACGGCTCCAGCAGGCTTTTAAAAGATGCGGCTTTTAAAAACCGGCCCTCTTGGCAGCACTGCCAAAAGCGGGTTATATCGTGAATTGTAGAAAAGAGCCAAGGGCCGGGGCCCTGTTTTAAAATTGCATAAATATTTTCAATTTCCCTGCCGTCTTCACTGCGTAAATACCCCCTGGCAGCGTTTTTGGGCAGTTCATCTAAACTCAGGTAAGCGGACTGCTCCAGGCCGCAGGCGCCTAAAACCGCCGATTCCAGATACTCCCGGCAAGGCCTGCCCACTGTTTCAGCCAGCACCTTTTCTGCCGCGGCTCGGCCCAAAGCAGCAAAATCAGCGCTGATCTCGCCTTGATCGGCCAAGTTGTAAAGAGCGGCCTCGGCTAAAAAATTACTGCCCGACCCAAGGTTAAAAGCAGTGGCAAAAGTATTCTTTATACCCTTTCTCGCTTCGCCCCAACAGCCCCTGAAAAGAACGCTGCCTTTTTCCATCACCTGCACCACGCCTGAGAAGTTTTCCGGCACATGCAAACTGCGGTGAAAGCGCTTTTCCCAAATGCTGACCGGGCGAGATTTGCTTAAATCAAAGGTTTCATCGAGCTTGGGCACCACCGCCGGCACATCAAATTCCCGGCGGATTTGTGCTGCCCAAGCATGGCAGCTCGCCGAATCGCCGTGAGTGGCAAAGACCCTGCCCAAGTGCGAAAAACGCTTCAACCAGTTGAGTAAAGCCTTTTGATCCGCATGGGCGGAAAAACCCGTAATCGTATGAATTGAGGCGGCGACCTGGATCATTTCGCCGTGGATGCGCACCTGGCGGGCTCCGTCCTGCAAAAAGCGGCCTAAAGTACCGTAAGCTTGGTGGCCGATCAATAAAACACCCGCTTCTTTGCGCCACAAGTTGTGCTTCAAATGGTGCTTAATCCTGCCCGCATCAGCCATGCCGCTGGCGGAGATAATAATTAAGCCCCCTGTTATTGAATTCAGGCCGATCGATTCCTCTACGCTTTCCGTGTAGTGCAGGCCGGCGAACTCGAAAGGCGAACGGCCTTCCCGCAGCATGCTCCGTGTTTCATAGTCAAAAACCTGGGCATGCCTTTGGAAGACTTCCGTAGCGGCGGCAGCCAGGGGGCTGTCGATATAAACAGCCTGAGGTTCAATTTCTCCCTGATCCTGCAGCAGGCGCAGGGCATAGAGAATGTCCTGCGTGCGGCCGATGGCGAAAGCGGGAATTAAAAGATTGCCGCCCCGCGCTTTGATCTCATTTACAACCGCCCCTAAGCGGGCAAAACGCTCCTTCCTGCCTTCGTGCAGGCGGGTGCCGTAAGTTGACTCCACAACCAAGACATCTGCACTGGAGATAAAAGTGGGGTCCTGGACGATGGGCTGGTTGAGGTTGCCCAGATCGCCGGAAAAGACGATCTTCAAAGTTTCATTACCTTCGCTCACCCAAAGCTCCACAATGGCGGCGCCTAAAATGTGGCCCGCATCGCGCAGGCGCAGCCGCAGCCCGGGTAAAATAGGTACCTCTTCATCGTAGATCATGCGCTTGAAGTGGCTTTGCGTGGCAGCCGCATCTTTCCTGGTGTAAATGGGGGTCAAAAGCCTCTCCCCCCTGCGCTGCAGTTTCCGGTTCTTCCTTTCAACCTCCATCTCCTGAATATAAGCTGAATCGGCCAGCATGACTTGACAAAGATCAGCCGTTGCCCCCGTTGCATAAATGGGGCCGCTAAAACCCTGCTTCACAAGCTTCGGCAAAAGCCCGCTGTGGTCGATATGGGCATGCGTTAAGATAACAGCATCTATTTCCGCCGGCCGAAAGGGGAAGTCGCCGTAGTTGCGCTGTTTTAACTCCTCCGGCCCGTGAAACAGGCCGCAGTCGATTAAAACCTGATACGCCCCATAACTTAACAGATAGCAGGAGCCGCTTGTGGTTTCCGCTGCACCGAGAAATTGTATTTCCATTGGACCCATCCTTAAGGTTGTGATCGCCGCCTTTTAATGAACTTCGCAAAGCCTTGTGTGAAATCCTGCCCGCAAACCTAAAACGGCGGGGTATTTCCCCGCTGCCTTGAAACATGATAAGATAAGATTGGGAGTTGAAGCTGTGCAGAAAGCGGTGTTTTTAGACAGAGACGGAGTCATCAATAAATCATGCGGCGGCAGGCCGCCTAACCACGGGGGAGAGCTGCAGCTTTTCCCCGGTGTGCCCGAAGCTGTTTCCAACTTAAATAAGGCGGGGTTTTTGGTCTTCGTCGTCACAAACCAAGGCGGCGTCGGCCTCGGTTACATGACGCCTCAGGATCTGGCCGCAATCCACGAAAAAATCCGCCGGGAAGTCAAAAAAGCAGGCGGTGAAATTACAGAATTTAGGGCCTGCACGCACAGGCCCAACGAAGGCTGCCGCTGCCGCAAACCCCTGCCGGGCATGTTAACGAGCCTTGCGGCCAAGTACAACGTGGATTTAAAGCGGAGCTATATGATCGGGGATCAAAAACAGGATCTGGCCGCGGGCAGAGCTGCCCGGACAGCAACGATTCTAATCCAAACGGAGGGCGGGGCAGATTCCCCTAAAGCCGATTACACCTGCCCTAACCTTTTAAGTGCAAGTAAGCTGATTCAAAAACTGAGCCAAAATTAAGCCAGGCTTAAAAGATGCCTGCCCGTCTCCCAAAGCGTCTCGGCGTAGAGTTCATAGAGCCTATACGGCCTGCCCTTCTGGCGATAAATCACTTCAAAGGTAAAACAGCCTCGGTAATTAATCTCACGCAGAGCCCAAATAATGGGCTGCCAGCTGATTGTTCCCTCCAGGGGTAAAAGATGCTCATCCTGCCGGCCCCGGTTGTCGCAGATGTGAAGTGCTTTCACATCTGAGCCCAGTTCAAGCGGGGCTTCTTTTTGGTTTAAACCCATTAAATGGGCGTGGCCCGTATCCCAGCAGATGCCAAAGATGGGATCATTTAAAGAAGCTAAAAGTTCCAAGAGATCCTGCGGGTAACTGCCGAAGTTCTGCCCAAAAACATTTTCCACGGCTAACTTCACACCGGCGG
>JBHGWS010000097.1:0-4103 GCA_041936745.1 Candidatus Darwinibacter acetoxidans | reverse complement strand
AAACTACGATGTAGAGGTTTCCCCTAAAAACGCTGTTCGGAAAGATCGTTTTGGTTCAATACAGCCAATTCTCAAAGTTTATCTTCAGCCTAGATTAGGAAAACTTACTACTGGAACACTTGATAGGGTGTTAGTGACTCTTGATATTATAACAAGGGCTGAACAGCCCGAATCTGTCAAAGAAGACTTAGGTTCATATAGCCGGTGGCGGGTGACAGTTATAGAGATTTTGAGCCTGATTAAAAGCGTTCGGTCTTATGTCCGCCCTCCCGGGTTTGCCGTATCCAAATAACTTGGCTTGCTTTACAGTTAAAGAGCATCAGCTTTGTTGACCTTTCTTGGGCTAATACCAATTCGGAAGCTTTCAAAATGGATTTTAAAAGAGCGCTTGAATGCCATTCAAGCGCCCTTTTCATTTTTCTTTACTGCCCGCTGCTTAGCTGTGTTTGCTTTCCAAGTCCAACAGAAATTCTTTGGTACTCAAACCGCCTCCGTAACCGACCAATTTACCGCTGCTGCCCACAACCCTGTGGCAGGGGATGATGATCGCAATAGGGTTTCGGTTATTGGCCAGCCCCACTGCCCGGTAGGCTTTGGGCCTGCCGATTCTTTCCGCAATCTGCTTGTAGCTCCTGGTCTCGCCGTAGGGAATCTTCAGCAGCTCATGCCAAGCATCTTTCTGAAAATCGGTACCCTTTGCTGCTAAAGGGACATCAAATTCGCGGCGTTTTCCTGCGAAATATTCGTCAAGCTGCCCGGCCACATCCTTTAGAAAGGGTGAAGGGACAGAGTCCTTTTTCAGGCCGTCTTCGTTAAAAGCCAATAAAGTGAGTTTGCCGTTTTCTTCACCTAACAGCAAATTCCCAACCGGAGATGGGTAATTATAGTAATGTTTCATGTTGAGCTCCTTCCTGCACCGGCTGTTCTGGGGGCCGCTCTTGATGCGAGCTTCTAAAGTATATCATTAGCGGAAAGTTAAGCCAAGCCACAATTTTTGATAATTATTTCGGCCTGTTAGGACTTTTACCAGGATTTAGGCGGGGGACGGGCGAAATAAGTGCAGCACGGAATATTTTCAACCGGGAGGAGATCAAGTGGCACTACAAGAAAAGGCGGCAGCTCTTTTGCGGGATTTCAAAGGTGCGGACTACGCCTTCGGTTTAGATGTTTTAGGCAGTGTCGGCTCTTTTGCCGCGGATTTCGGCGAAAGCGCTTTGATAATCGCCAACACTCGGGCATTGGCCTCGGTTGTGGCGGAAGTTGTGGGAGCTTTAGAAAAATGCGGTGTTAAACCGTCCGCCGTGGTCAGCGGTTCCCGGCCGAACAGCCCCAAAGAAGATGTTTACCGCCTGGCCGAAGAAATAGCCGGGCAGAAACACACCTGCCTGATTGTAATCGGCGGGGGCAGTTCTATTGATGCAGCCAAAGCAGCAAATTTGTTGGCCGCCTTAGAACAGCCTGAATTTGACATTGAACCTTATTTCGGCACAGGCCTGGCCGGGACGGCCCTGGCGCAGGCCGGTAAAAGCCTCACGCCTCTGATTGCGGTGCAGACCGCGGCCGGTTCCGCCGCCCATTTGACGAAATATTCTAATGTTACGGATGTGGCGTTAGGCCAAAAGAAATTAATCGTCGATGAAGTTTTAATACCGGCCCGGGCGGTCTTTGATTACAAAGTGACTGCAACAACTCCCCATGATCTTACCATCGATGGAGCCCTCGATACCATTGCTCACTGCATCGAAGTCTTCTACGGCTGCCGCGGGGGTGAATTTGGCCTCCTGCAGGAAATTACGGCAACCGCCTTAGAACTCGTATTTCGGTTTACAAAAAGGGCCCTGCAAAACCCGCAAGACTACAAGGCGCGCCAGGCGCTCGGTTTGGCAAGTGATTTGGGCGGCTGGGCAATCATGTTGGGCGGAACAAACGGAGCCCATTTAACCAGCTTTTCTTTAATTGACGCAGCAAGCCACGGCCGGGCCTGCGGAATTATGAATCCGTATTACACAGTCTTTTTCGCCCCGGCAGTTGAAAAACAGCTGCGGGTAATCTGCGGAGTTTTGCAGAGAACGGGCTTTTTGAAAGAAAAAACCGATCAGCTTACGGGCAGGGAATTAGGGCTGGCAGCAGGTTTCGGTTTAATCAATTTCAGCAAAAGCATCGGTGCACCCACCACTTTAGGTGAGCTGCCAAACTTTGGTGAAAAACACATCGAGAGGGCTTTAAGTGCGGCAAAAGATCCCCAATTGGCCATGAAGCTGCGCAATATGCCAATTGCTTTAAATGCTGATTTGGTCGATGAGTACATGAAGCCCATTTTGCTGGCGGCAAAGATAGGCGATTTCAGTTTAATAAAAAACACGGCCGGTGGCCTTTCCGGGGATTATTGAACAGGAGATTTAAAGGATTTTACGGAAAACAGCTCGAATACCTAAGCGAATGCATAAATGCAGGTAATAGCAGAGGCGCTCCGTTTCTTTAGGCGTAATTTGAAGGGGGTATCATTTTGGGCACCAGTGAATTAGTCAGCTTACTGCACCGGGAAGTAACGCCCGCACTCGGTTGTACCGAGCCGGTGGCTGTAGCCTTAGCCGCGGCGAAAAGTTATGGTTTGGTCGGTGGGCAGGTGGAAAAACTTGAGCTTTTAGTCAGCTCCAACATCTTTAAGAATGCCAAAGCGGTGGGCATTCCCTGCACGGAATATACGGGGGTGGACATTGCCGCGGCTTTAGGGGTTTCCCTTGAAGAACCGCCCCTGGATTTGAATCTTTTTTCCCATCTATCGGAAGAAATTGCCCAGCGGGCCTTAAAACTCCTGGGGGAAATAACCTGCCGGGTCCGGGTCGAAGAAAGCTTACCGTCAGTTTACATCGATGCCGAAGTTACAACTGATACCGGCTCCGCCAGGGTAGTTATCGCCGAGCGGCACACTAATTTTGTCTACTTGGAAAAGGACGGCCGGGTCTTATTGGATAAACGGGCCGAGGCGGTGGCTGAAACGGACCGGGAAATTTCTTTGGGAAATTTAACCTTGGAAGAACTGCTGCAAAAGGCTCTAGCTATCCCTGCCGAGGATCTTGAGTTTCTGCTGGAGGGCCCGCTTATCAATATGAGAATAGCGGAAGCCGGTTTAAGCGGAGACGTAGGTTTAGGGATCGGGCAGCGCTGGCAGAGGATCATTGACAGAGGCCTGATGAGTAATGATCTGACCAGTAAAATTGCGCAGATTACAGGAGCGGCCTGCGATGCGAGGATGGCCGGCGTGAAACTGCCTGTCATGAGCAGTGCCGGCAGCGGCAACCACGGCTTAGTTGCCATTTTACCCATAGCAGTTGCCGGTGAACACCTCAATAGGGGGCAGGCGGATATTGCCCGGGCCTTGGCCCTTTCTCATCTGGTTACTTTATATAATAAAGAGTATACGGGCAGGTTATCCTCAATCTGCGGCTGTGCCATCGCTGCCGGGGCAGGTGCGGGGGCAGGCATCGCCTATCTTTTGGCAGGCGATGTGGATGCTATGCAGAGTGCCGTAACGAACGTGGTCTCTAACTTAGCCGGCATGATTTGCGATGGGGGCAAAGTGGGCTGTGCGCTGAAACTCTGTACCAGTGCCGTGACCGCCTGGTGGAGCGCGTTACTGGCCTGTGAAGGATTGACTGTACCTGCAGGCAACGGTATAGTGGCAGGTACCTGTGCTGAGACCATCGCTAACCTGGGCAGCCTTGCCCACGAAGGGATGAAAAATGTCGACAGCTGCGTGATCTCCATTTTGAAAAACTACTCCGGAGTCGAAAAAACCGGTGTGGAAAAATAGAAGGTGTTGAGGGCTCATATCTTAAGCTCTCTTTGCGGGCATTATTCTTTGGCAAAAGGAATTGTTGCCCGTTTTTTATCCGGCCCGTTAAATTACAGAAAGCGAAGGAGGGGCCGCCATGCTGGTGTTGGTGGAAGATCTTGTGAAACGTTACGGTGATCTGGTGGCATTGGACCATTTTCACCTGGAGGTTGGCAAAGGGGAAATAGTGGGGCTGCTGGGGCCGAACGGTTCAGGGAAAACGACAGCCATTAACTGCATTTTGGCTCTTTTGAAATACGATGCAGGC
>JBHGWS010000096.1:0-30166 GCA_041936745.1 Candidatus Darwinibacter acetoxidans | reverse complement strand
GGCTGCGGGACATAGGCTGCTACCGTGGGCTTAGGCACCGCCGCGGCTTACCCGTGCGCGGTCAGCGGACGAAAACCAACGCCAGACCGCGTCAAGGGCCCAAGCAGCGAGTGGCCAGAGGCCGAAGATAGGCTGTAAAGGAGGAAATCTAAATGGCAAGACCAAGAGGCAGGGCAGGCCGCCCGCGCCGTCGAGAGAGAAAAAATATTCCCGTTGGAATCGCGCATATCCGTTCCACTTTTAATAATACCATTGTAACGATCAGTGACTTGCAGGGAAACGTTATTTCTTGGGCAAGCTCAGGCAACTTAGGCTTTAAAGGTTCCCGTAAAGGTACTCCCTTTGCAGCCGGTATGGCCGCTGAATCCGCGGCATCTACCGCAATGGAACACGGAGTCAGGGAAGTCAGCGTCTATGTTAAAGGGCCGGGTGCCGGAAGAGAAGCGGCTATTCGTTCACTGCAGGCAGCAGGTATTGACGTGACTACAATTAAAGACGTCACCCCCATCCCTTACAACGGGTGCCGACCGCCAAAAAGGCGCAGAGTTTAATCAGTTCGGCCCATGCGTTCGCAAAGGAGGGTGCGAAACTATGATTGAAATTGAAAAGCCAAGAATCGAGCAGGTCGAATTAACCGACAATTACGGTAAGTTTGTCGTCGAGCCGCTGGAACGAGGTTACGGCATTACGCTGGGAAACAGCCTCAGGAGGATTTTGCTGTCTTCCCTGCCGGGTACCGCCGTGACTTCCGTCCACATTGACGGCGTCTTACACGAGTTTTCCACAATCGAAGGCGTCGTTGAAGATACAGTGGATATAGTGCTCAACTTAAAGAAACTTTTGGTGAAGCTGCATACCGACGAACCGGTAACAATCAGGGTTGAAGCAAATAAGGAAGGCCCGTTACTGGCGGGCGACATCAACACAGACCCTTCCGTGGAAATCTTGAATCCGGACCTGGTCATTGCCACCTTAACCAAAAACGCCCGCTTAAATATGGACGTGACCGTTGCCAAGGGCCGGGGTTATGTCAGTGCTGAACGCCACAAAGACCCCGATGATCCCATAGGATTAATACCCGTGGATTCGGTTTTTACGCCCGTGCCGAAAGTAGTCTACTCAGTAGAAGATACGCGGGTTGGGCAGATCACTGACTTTGATCGCTTAGTTTTGGAGGTTTGGACCAACGGCGTCATTGCACCTGACAGCGCTGTCAGTTTGGCCGCCAAGGTTTTGATGGAGCATATCAAGTTGTTCATCGACCTCACCGAAAGTGTGGGCGATGTAGAGATTATGGTGGAAAAAGAAGAAGAAAGCATCGATCGGTTAATGGAAATGACCGTGGAAGAATTGGATCTTTCCGTCCGATCTTATAACTGCTTAAAGCGTGCCGGCATTAACACACTCGATGAGCTGGTGCGAAGAAGCGAAGATGATTTAATGAAAGTCAGAAACCTCGGCAAGAAGTCCCTGGCAGAAATTGTGGGGAAACTTGAAGAATTAGGGCTTTCACTGCGTAAATCCGATGAATGAGGTAGGTGAGCGAGATGAAACTCAGGAAATTAGGTAGGACTTCCGGCCAGAGGCGGGCTCTTTTGAGAAACCAGGTCACGGCTCTAGTTTTACACGGCCAGATCGAAACCACTGTGCCTAAAGCAAAAAGCATTAAACCGCTTGCGGATAAGATGGTTACTTTGGGCAAACGAGGGGATTTGGCTGCCCGCCGCCGGGCTGCAGCCTTTTTAGTAGATCCCAAAGCGGTGCAGAAGTTGTTCGACGAAGTTGCTCCGAAATATGCGGAGCGCAGCGGAGGGTATACCAGAATTATTAAAACCGGTGTACGCAGAGGCGATGCGGCACCGCTGGCGATCATTGAATGGGTTTAATTCATACTAACAAGGTCGCAGAGGGGCAACCTCTGCGTTCTCTGTTTTGCGGGACTGGAGGTGGTGGGAATGGGAGTACCACTGATTCGTTTTACCGATGTGGAGTTTAGTTACGGCAGAGATGACACTTCCAAACAACTGCGGGCCCTCAAAGATATCAACTTAGAGATCTACGAAAAAGAGTTTGTAGCCGTTTTGGGGCATAACGGTTCGGGAAAATCAACCCTGGCAAAACTGGTCAATGCCCTCCTTATACCAACGGCGGGGCGGGTCAATGTCTGCGGCATGGATACAACCGATCGGGAAAAGGTGTGGGAAATTCGCCAAAAAGTAGGGATGGTGTTTCAAAACCCCGACAACCAATTAGTGGCCACCACCGTTGAGGAAGATGTGGCCTTTGGGCCGGAAAATTTAGGCATTCCCTCACCGGAGATCAAAAAGAGGGTAATTGAGGCCTTGAAAACTGTGGACATGCTCGACTACAGGCTGCATTCGCCGCATCAGCTTTCCGGCGGCCAAAAGCAAAGGGTAGCCATTGCAGGGATGATCAGCATGCGGCCGAGCTGCATTGTCTTAGATGAGCCCACGGCCATGCTCGATCCCGAAGGCCGCAGAGAGGTCATGCGGACAATTCACATGCTCAACAAAGAAGAGGGCATAACAGTGCTCCATATAACGCACCACATGGATGAGGTTATTGCCGCCGATCGGGTTTTAGTCATGGATGAAGGTAAAATCGCCCTGCAGGGCACACCCCGGCAGGTATTCAGTAAGGTAGAGCTTTTGCGGCAGCTCCATTTAGATGTACCGCAGGTGACGGACTTGGGGCAGCGGCTGCGTGCCCGGGGTTTTCCTCTTCCCGCAGGCACACTTACTGTCGATGAAATGGTGATGCATTTATGTCCATCAGAGTAGAAAACGTTTCGTACAGCTATCAGGCGGGGACGCCCATGGCAACGGAGGCTTTAAATTCTGTCAGCCTGGAGATTCAAGATGGTGAATTTGTGGGCTTGATTGGGCCGACCGGCTCAGGTAAATCCACCCTGGTGCAGCATTTTAACGGCCTGCTTCTGCCAAGCAGCGGCAAAGTTTACGTTGACGGCGTGGACTTAACGGCCAAAGATGTCCAGCTGCGGGCCATTCGGCAAAAAGTGGGCATGGTTTTTCAATACCCGGAACACCAGCTTTTTGGGGAAACGATCTTGGAGGATGTGGGTTTCGGCCCCCGCAACGGCGGCTTAAGTGACGCAGAGGTAGTGGAAAGAGTCAAAGAGGCTTTAGCTTTTGTCAGGCTCGATTACGAGGCTTTAAAAGACAGATCGCCTTTCGAACTTTCCGGCGGGCAGAAACGGCGGGTCGCCATCGCCGGAGTTTTGGCCATGCGGCCATCCGTCTTGATCTTAGATGAGCCCACGGCAGGCCTCGATCCCAGAGGGCGGGAAGAAATCCTTGCCGAGATTAGGGCCCTGCAGAAAAAGCGGGGGATCACGGTCGTTTTGGTCACCCACAGTATGGAAGATGTGGCCCGTTTGGTTGACCGTTTGATCGTTATGGAAAAGGGTAAAATTGCCTTGGACGGCCCCTTAGTAGAGGTCTTTCGCCAAGTTGATCGCCTGCAGGCCATGGGGCTGGATATTCCTCAGATTACCAGGTTGATGCACGAACTTAAAGCGAAGGGCTTAGCCGTGAACACGGATCTGTTCCGTGTGGCAGAAGCAGAAGAAGAGATCATACGCGTATTGGGGTGGGATGAAAATGGCCATGTTTAGAAATATTACCATCGGTCAGCACATTCCGGGTAATTCCATCGTTCACCGCTTGGATCCCCGGACCAAAATTATTGCCACCGCCATTTTAATTGTCCTGCTTTTTTTGATAAAAAGTTTTGTCGGCTATGGGCTTGTTGCGTTAGGTATTACTGCAATTATTTGGACTTCTCAAATTTCGTGGAAGTTTGTTTTGCGCGGCTTGCGCCCTTTGTTAGTTATTATGCTTTTAACCGTTTTCCTCCACTTATTTATGACAGAGGGGGAAATTATCTTTCGCATCTGGTTTTTAAAAGTGACCTGGGAGGGCCTTTTGCGCGGCGCCATGATGGGTCTTCGCTTACTTCTCTTGGTTGTGGGCACATCTCTTTTAACCCTGACTACTTCGCCTATCCAGCTGACGGATGGGATTGAAAGTTTACTTACACCGGGCAAGAAAATTGGGATTCCCGCCCACGAACTGGCCATGATGATGACAATTGCGCTTCGTTTCATCCCAACTTTGTTGGAAGAGACCGAAAAGATCATGAAGGCCCAGATGGCTCGGGGCGCCGATTTTCAAAGCGGCGGCATTATGGGAAGGGTCCGCAGCCTCATCCCCCTTTTGGTACCCCTGTTTGTTAATGCCTTCCGGCGGGCTGACGATTTGGCCATTGCCATGGAAGCGAGGGGCTACCGCGGCGGCGAAGGGCGCTCTAAATTTAAAGAGCTGCATTTTCAAAAGATTGATGCCGCGGCCTTGGCCTTGACCGCTGGCTTCGCTCTTGTTGTCGGCATAGTTTTTTAGAGGCGATCTTATGTGTAAATTTCGTTTAACCGTCCAATATGAGGGGACAAAGTACGCGGGATTTCAGATTCAGCCCAAGCAGCGGACGATTCAAGGGGAGTTGGAGAAGGCTTTAAAAACCTTAGCCGGTGAGCCGATTCGGATTGCGGGCGCGGGGCGTACGGATGCGGGGGTACACAGCGAAGGGCAGACAATCAGTTTCAAAAAAGGTAAACTCACCGTGCCCGCAGACAGGCTGCCTTATGCTTTAAATCGGCTTTTACCCCGCGATATTAAAGTTGTGGCAGCCGAGTTAGTGCCCCGGGATTTCCATGCCCGCTACAGTGCTCTTCAAAAAACCTACCGCTACCAGATCTACCACAGCGAATTTCCCAACGTGTTTTGGCAGCGCTATGCACTGTGGGAAAAGAATATTTTGGATTGGGAAGCGATTTCACACTGCGCCCAACTTTTTGTCGGGTCCAGGGATTTTAAGGCTTTCACAGCCAGTAAAAGCGGGGTCAAGACCACGGTGCGGCAAATGTACCGGGTCGAAGTTAATACCGGCGGCAGTTTAAAGACGATTAAGTTTACCGCAGACGGATTTTTATACAACATGGTGCGCAATATAGTGGGGACACTACTTGATGTGGGGCGCGGCAAACTGGGGCCCAAAGAGATAGAAGAGATTTTTCAAAGCCGCGACCGGCGCCAAGCAGGGGCCACCGCCCCGCCTTGGGGCTTGTTTTTGGAGAGTGTAAAATATTCTTGACACTCTATCTGCGGTACTGTAAAATGGAAGTTGGCAATTTTGCTTAAAGAGCCTGCTGAAGCGACATAGCCCCGTTCGTTTCCAAGTTGGCTTTAAGATAAACTGGACACAAAGGGGGGAAATCCCGAAATGAAAACTTTTGCAGCTAATCCTAAGGACATCGACAGAAAGTGGTATGTCGTTGATGCCGCTGATCAAGTCCTGGGACGCTTAGCTTCTCAAGTTGCTGTGATATTAAAAGGCAAGCATAAACCGACCTACACACCGCATGTGGATACGGGCGATCACGTCATTATCATCAATGCAGAAAAAGTTAGGCTGACAGGCAATAAACTGCAAGACAAGGCCTATCACCGGCACAGCGGGTATATCGGTGGGATTAAGAAAACTACAGCAGGTGAAATGTTAAATCGCCACCCGGAGCGGGTCATTCAATTCGCTGTGTGGGGCATGATTCCCCATAATAGGTTGGGGCGTAAAATGATTAAAAAGCTAAGGGTGTACGCGGGTCCGGAGCATCCTCACCAAGCTCAAATGCCGGAACCCTTGGAATTGAAATATTAAAGGGCGGACGAGAACCCTAAAACCCTATTGAAGGGAGGCAGACTGAAGATATGGCTTTAGAAATGCAGAATTATGGCACGGGTAGGCGTAAAAAATCTATTGCTCGGGTCCGCATGGTCCCCGGCAGTGGGAAAATTACTATTAATAAAAGGGATATTGACGACTACTTTGGCAGAGAAGTGCTGCGCACTTTGGTAAGGCAGCCTTTAGTCCTCACCAACACGGAGGGGAAGTACGATGTTATCGTTAACGTACACGGCGGCGGCACGACTGGCCAGGCCGGAGCAATTCGGCACGGCATTGCCAGAGCCCTCATTACAATAGATGAAGATCTGCGGAGGCCCTTGAAAAAGGCCGGCTATCTCACAAGAGATCCGCGCATGAAAGAACGGCTTAAGTACGGCTTGAAAAAAGCCCGGAAAGCGCCGCAATTCTCCAAACGCTAAAAAATTGGACCCGGGAATTTCCTCCCGGGTTTTTATTGGCCTTTTTCAGCCTCGTTGTTGGCACCGCTTTCAGCTGCACTTTCGTTATTAACAGTCTTAGCGTTGTTAGTATTCTCGCGGTTGTCCGGAGGGCCGCCGGCAGCGGAATTTTCAGGCTCAGGGGGTGTTTCCGCCGGCGGTTCGGGCCCGGTATCGGGAATCTCGGGCGGCGTAGGCGGCTCCGTTACAGGCGGCGCCGTCTCAGGTATTTCAGGCGGTTTCGGCGGTTCAGTTATAGGCGGCTCTGTGGGGGGCACAGGCGGCGCTCCCGGCCTTGTGAGAGGCTCTGTGGGCGGTTGGGTAGGTGTCTCGGCTCGCAGGGCACAGGGGGCGAATTCAGTAGGTGCCGTCCCTTTGATAAAAGCGCTTCGTTCCACCTGGGGGCAGCGGCTGTTGGCTAAAAGCCCCGTGAACACATCGATTAAAATCCCTGTTTCTACATTTTCAGGCACGTCAAATCCTCCTTCTTCCTCGTCAGCTTCGTTTAAAGTGTTTGTAATTAGAGTACTTGTCATAAATTCGCGCCAAATCTCCTGTGCCTCATCAGCTTCCCCCTCCGGAACGAAAACACCCACAAGCAGCCTCGGCGTATAACCAAGGCACCACTGGCCGGAGTTTGCCTCGCTGGGGCTGTTGTTGACTGCCGCGGGGATTTCTTCTTCCTTTTCCGTCAGCATATAAGTTAAAAGAAACGCCTGCTCTTTAGTTAAAACTTCTCTGCCCGCCGTATCTTTGGTAAATATCTCCCTGCCCTGATCGTCAACCGCTTTAATAACGGCTTGGGGCGCCATGTACCGCCCCTCATTTAAAAAAGGCAGGTAAGCTGCGGTAAGTTCCAAAAGGGATAGTCCTTTCGATTTAATCACACCCGAAGATAAAGCCAAAGTGTCTTCGCCCTTATCGAGCTCAAGGCCGAGCTCTTTGGCAAAGTTGATAAACTGATCCAGACCGAGCCTATCTAAGGTGTGGGCAGCCGCGGCGTTTAAGTTTAAAGTTAAGGCATGTTTCATTGTAACGGGGCCCCAATAGCGGCCTTCTTTGTTTTCTGCCGCAAAGCCGTTAAATTCCCTTTTGACATCTTCCACGAGTTTGTTCATGGGCCAATCTTTTTTTAACCCCAGGGCATAAATTAGAGGCCTTAGAGTAAATCCCACGTCCTTTTGCTCATTGGTCGCCAAGTTCTGTTTATCTTCCGCGTAATTGCGGCCCCCAACCAGCGCTAAAACCTCCCCTTGAGGGTTTAGCGCAACTAAGGCGCCCTGGCTGTCGCGGTTTTGGAAAATAGCCTCCGCGGCCTCCTGCACTTTCAAATCAAGGGTTGTCTCAACTTCCAGGCCTCCCTCCATGACTTTTTCTTCGCCGAATTGAGAGGAAAGAATGTGAGAAACGTGATCCGAAAAATGATGGGCTTTACCGGGCGTGTGGTTCTTTTTTACATTTAAATCAGTATCTACCGCCTCCGCCTGCTTACTTTTCTCTAAATGGCCGCGACGGTGCATTGCCCCTAAGACTTCGTTGCGCATTTTCAAAGCCTCTTGCGGGCGGCTGTAGGGGGACAGTTCCGCGGGGTTTTCTGCCAGAGCTGCCAAAAGGGCGCTTTCCGCCAAAGCCAAATCCTGCACAGGCTTGGCGAAATAGGTTTGGCTGGCTGCTTCCACACCCCGGATTCCCTCCCCGAAACTGGCTTCGTTTAAATACATTTCCAAAATATCTTCTTTGCTGTAGCGCCGCGCCAGTACAGTGGGCAGGGCTTTTGCTTTTAGGCGCGACCAAAAACCGGCAGGTGTCTGGACTATCCGTGCCAAACGCCGGGTGATGGGGCCTTTCTTTTTTCTGTGAAAGTTCTCGTCCTGGTAGTCTACGACGGCGGTCTGCAGCTCCTTTGGTATCTTTTCTAAAGGCACAAAAACACTGCCCGTCCCCAAACGCTTAATTTCCGCCCCGTTTTTATCCTTAAGAACCGCCCCGGGCAGGGGCCGGTCTTTTTCAAATTGGGCCAGTACTTGGCCCGCCTGGAAAAACAGTATCCCGCCCGCACCAAGGACTATTAAAACCAAAATTACTACACCTAAAATCCAATAGCGATTTTTAGATCCTCGCACAGCCTCCGCCTCCTGCAATTAGTATTTGCGGCGGGGCTTGCTTCCATGCGAAGAAACTTTAGAACAAAATGATCTCGTAACCGCGCTCAGTGAAAGGGGCCAAATCGGAGTGGCCTGATAATGCCGCGTCTATGGGCAGTCCCTGCTCTTGGGCAGTCTTGAGAGAACCCATTTGAGCGGAACACGCTTTACAGACGGACCGTATCAGGCCCGCTTCCCGTATTTTCTCCCACAAATTCGCCTGTGGCGATTTTGTAATGTCCAAAAGCCTGGCGCAGGAAGCACCTTCTACAATCAAGGCCGTTTCGCAGCCTTTTTCGTGGTAGTTCCAGGCGTTTAATAAAGCGTGGACAAAACAGGACATTTCGCCGTTAAAGCTAACAATTGCAATTTTTTTCAGTGTTCTTCCCCTCCCGGTAAAATTGTTATGTAACTTGAATTTCTTTAGAGACAAAAATAATGGTTTCGGCTGTCAATCTAATTTCGCGCCAAACCTGATAAATTATAGATTACCTTCCCGGTGGCACCGCCGGGTTAAGTGAATTATTCCGGCCCTGTCAGCAGCAAAAAAGAAATTTATCGTCCCCTGTTGAATGTTTCTCTGACAAACTTTCCAAAATTGATTAAGATATCTTCGGAAGAGATGTTTTTAATGCTGCGATGATTAAAAGCCGCGGCGGCAATCACTGCAGTTTGGAATATCGTAACGTATAAGTCTTTTAGATCAAAAACAAAAAACCCCTTTAATTGAATATAATCTAGGCAGCCGCCCCAGAAAAGTCGGTCACTTATTGAACATACAGCACCCGCAAGATAAAATGAAAATAAGCTGTCCAGCCAGCCTTGATCAATATATGCGGTTTTGACAAACCTGAATAAGAAGATAAAGACAACTGTGATTGCGAGAGTAACGATAATATAAATGCTTTTTTTGATTCCCAAATTGAACCGGGAGTCCAGCCACGAATAACCGGTATTGAGCCGGGGGCTAAAGAAAATCCTCCCGCCTATTAATTCCAGCTCGGCCCCCATCAAGTATTTACTGATATAAATCTTTATCGATTGATCCAGAAAGATCAAAAGGCCCGTTAAAAAAACTTGTGGTTTTCTCACGTAATCCCCCTTGTCCGTCCGGCTTTGCTGTTGTGAAAACAGCGGCGGCTGGGATTGCCGCAATGATCTTCCGCCCGCGGATGAGAGTGATATCGGAGTCAGAATTTCGCAAGATTAACAGTTCCGGACAGGTTTTCTGTCTACCGGTTCTTCCCCTTCAGCCAAATTAACTCTTTTTTAGCGAATATCTCGATCTCAGGATCTAAACAGGTTGAAGTTGAACAAGATGGGTCCTTAAAACCGGCCATGCCGTTTTACTTTTTTAAATGGCTAAAAAGCCGGTTCTCCTTATGAATACCGATATGCCCGTTCTTTAGGTAGAATTCGAATATCTCAGATTCAACACCCCCGGCAGCACCGTCCCCAATCACGGCTAATATTTCGCCCCAATCAAAACAAATAAATCCTTTTCACGATGTTTCCAAGCAGCCAAGTGGAAAAAGCCCCTGTAATGCCACATTTAGTCAAAACCGGCTAACCGATGAAACGGGCTCTGACTTACACCGAACCTGTACGCCTCCGGCCGGTTGGGTGCCTTTTTTGTAACGTTCGCCATTAACCGGTAAGGTTCCCGCTTATCTTAAGTAGTTTAGCAGGATTTAACAAATTTTGCCGGAAATTACTTAAGGTGGCCTAAAAGAGAAAAGGAGAGATGCTTCAGTGGAAAATTTAAAACTTGCTGATTTTACCCATTACAAGTTTCTTTCGGGGGTGGAATACAGCCCTAACGGCGAGTTTGCCTGTTTTATTGTTCACAGCGCCGATCTGGAGGAAAACGGCTATAAATCCAACCTGTGGCTTTACGATCAAAAAAAGGATCAGACGCGCCAGCTGACAGCTTTGGGCGAGGAACGCTCCTTCATTTGGCTTGCCGACGGCGAACAGATCTTGTTTCCCGCCATGCGCGATGCCAAGGATAAAGAGCGGCGTAAAAAGGGCGAAGATTTCACCGTCTTTTATAAGATCAATATCCACGGCGGTGAAGCACAGGAAGAATTCCGCCTGCCCCTTGCGGTCAACAGCATTAAAGAGCTGCCCGATGAGCGTTATTTATTGACCGTTAATTTTAATCCCTACCGGCGGGAATTAGACGGCCTGAGTGAGGAAGAAAAAGCGGCAGAATTGAAAAAAAGGGAAGAAGAAAAAGACTATGAGGTCTTAGAGGAGATACCGTTTTGGAGTAACGGCAGGGGCTTTGTGAGTAAAAACCGCAGCCGCCTTTACCTTTACGATAAGAAATCCCATAGTTGGGAGCCTCTCACTCAGGAAACCTTCCAGGTGCAGAGCGTTGAATTGAATGAAGCGAAAACCAAGGCAGTTGTGGCGGGCCAAGAGTATGTGGGCAAAGCAAAAATGACGAATGCCCTCTACCTTGTGGACCTGCTAACCAAAGCGGTTAATCGGATTACGCCCGAGGAAGAGTTTTCTTATGCCAATGCCCATTTTGTCGATGACCGGCAAATTATCTGCTTAGGTAAAGATATGCAGCGCTTTGGGCTCAACGAAAATCCCCGTTTTTATTTAGTGGATGTTTTCAGCGGGGAAAGAAAACTGCTGACACCTGACTTTGAACACAGCACCTGGAATTCCGTGGGCTCCGATTCCCGCTACGGCGGCGGCCCATCCGTGCAGCGCGAGGGAGATTATTTATACTTTGTGACGACAGAAAACGACAGCTCTTACTTAAACCGCATCGATTTTACGGGCAGTATTGAAAAACTCACTTCTGCCAAAGGGGCAGTCGATTCTTACACGGTCTATCAGGACAACATTCTTTTTATCGGTTTCCGGGGCCTGGCCCTGCAGGAGCTGTATAAGCTGGCGGGGGAAGAAGAGACTGCTTTAACTTCCTTTAACGCCTGGGTAGCTCAGGAGAAAAAGCTGTCTGAATTGATCCCCCTTTCTGTAAGCACGGAGCCTGATCTAAAGATCGAAGGCTGGGTGATGCGGCCTGTTGACTTTGATTGGGAAAAGCAGTACCCGGCCATCCTGAATATCCACGGCGGGCCGAAAACAGTTTTTGGCCCTATTTTCTTCCACGAAATGCAGTATTGGGCCAACGAGGGTTATTTCGTGTTTTTCTGCAATCCCCGCGGCAGTGACGGCAGGGGAAATGAATTTGCCGATATTAGGGGCAGATACGGGACGATAGATTACGAAGATTTAATGAAGTTTACGGACGAGGTGTTGGAGCAATACCCTAATATTGATAAGAACCGAGTTGGCGTTACCGGCGGCTCTTACGGCGGTTTTATGACCAACTGGATCATCGGCCATACCAACCGCTTTCAGGCAGCGGCCAGCCAAAGAAGCATCAGCAACTGGACTTCCATGGGCTTTACAGCCGACATCGGCTATTTCTTCGTTGACGATCAAATAGCTGCGACCCCTTGGACAAATCCGGAAAAATTATGGGAGCATTCCCCTTTGAAATATGCGGACAGGGTGAAAACACCCACGCTGTTTATTCACAGTGAAGAGGACTACCGCTGCTGGCTGCCGGAAGGCCTGCAGATGTTTACCGCTTTGAAATATCACGGAATTGAAGCACGGCTGTGCTTGTTTAGGGGGGAAAATCACGAGTTGAGCCGCAGCGGCAAACCCAAACACCGCATTAGGCGTTTAGAAGAGATTACCGAATGGTTTAACCGCTTTTTAAAATAGATGTGAGGCCAAGGCCCCTTTTTAGGGGCCTTGGCCCTTTGACAAGCCTTTCACCCCTGGTTTATAATTTAAGCAGCAAACGGAGAGGGGCAGTATTATGGGCAGAATTGTGGAAGCGACAGATCTAAACTTCGAACAGGAGGTTTCGGAGGCCACCTTACCTGTTTTGGTTAACTTTTGGGCGGTCTGGTGCGGGCCCTGCCGGCAGATCGCGCCTGTTTTTGAGGAATTAAGCGTAGAATACGAAGGAAAAATCAAATTTATGAAGGCAAATGTTGATGAAGTGACTGAACCGGTAGGCAGGTATGGTGTGATGAGTATTCCTACTTTAATATTGTTTAAAGGCGGCAGTCCGATGGAAATGGTCGTGGGCCTGCAGCCGAAAACAGCACTGCAGGAGGTTTTAGATAAATACATCTAAACGGAGGGGACTAAATTGTTGGGAGTGCGTTACGGTATAGCTTACATAGGCGTAGCTCTTTTGACACAAGTTGTGGTGCAGTGGGCCACCTATTTTTACGCTCCCCCCTTGGAGCGTGGCTTACCGGCACTTTTACCGATTTCCTTAGTCGGGTTGGCCATGGTGTTAGGCAGGATTGTCGATGCCGTTGCTGATCCCTTAGTAGGGGTCTGGAGCGACAACAGCCGCTATAAAGGTGGGCGCCGGCTGCCTTTCATTAAATACGGGATGATTCCTCTGGCTTTGTCTTTTATACTGATCTGGGTACCTTTCGGCAGTTCGGATGTTTCCCGCTTTCTTTATCTGGCTTTCATTCTCAGTGCTTTTTTCTTCTTCTACACTGTAGTTGTCGCACCTTATTTGGCACTCCTGCCTGAACTGGCCGGCGATCACGCCGAGCGCACTAAACTTTCGGCCTGGCAGGCCGGTTTTAACATTGTGGGCTTGGCTGTTGCCATGGTGGGGTCTTCTTGGCTCATTGAAGCTTTTAATTTTAAAATCATGGGCCTGGTTTTAGGCCTGGTGGCTTTGGCCTCTTTCGCAGTTACCGGTTTTACCGTGAAAGAGCGCCGGTCTTTTGCAGAAAGCGAGCCGGAAAGTCTTTGGGCAAGCATGGCTTTAACCTTTCAAAACAAACCCTTTTTAATCTACCTCGCGGCTCAGCTTTTACTGTGGTTTGGTTTTAATATGACAATGATTGCCGTACCTTACGTTGTAACCGTGCTCATGGTTTTAGACGAAGGTGCGGTTGGTTTAGTTTTAGGGGTAGCTTTACTTATCTCCGTTCTCTGCTTCCCTTTAGTTGTTTCACTGAGCAACAAACAAGGCTACAAAAAAACCCTTATTCTGACCATGACCATGCAGGGCTTGGTTTTGGCGGCCCTGGGCTTTGTGGGCAAATGGCCGGGCGGCGTGCCCGTTTTATGGCAGGGCTTAATTACGGTCGCTTTGGCAGGTTTCCCCCTGGCGGGCTTTTTCGTCATCCCCAACGCCATGCTGGCGGAACTTACCGATTACGATTATGCTTTGACAGGCAGGCGCAGAGAGGCAATTTATTTCGGTGTGCAGGGTCTTATCTTAAAATCCGCGATCGGGCTCAGCTCTTTCATCCTTACCTATGTGTTGGAGCGTTACGGTTTTAGTGTGGCTGAACCGCTGGGCGTCCGCATCAGCGGGCCTTTGGCGGGCTTTTTCGTCTTAGCCGGCGTAGCTGCACTTATCTTTTATCCCCAAGCTGAGGTTACGGAGAAAATTAAAAAAGTGTAGTTTTAAAGTCAGAGCCCCTTGCGGGGCTTTTTTTAGGCCAAAATTAATTTTCATATAAAGGCTCCGTGACGAAATTCCGCCAGAAGCTATATACTTGGGAAGGTAAGTAGGCTTTTTCCAGTGTCCGTTGAGGAAGCGTTTTGTCCAAAGGAAGGCGGGTTGTTAATAGTCTTTGGCATACCTTGCGGCCGGGGCCCTTTTCACAGCCCCTTTTGTTCACTTGGCAAGCAGGCTCCAATTCTTGCTGCGGTCTTGGCTTAACGGGGCCGGAAACACTTTTTGGCCAAATTTAATCGGACCGGGCCCGGCAACAAACTGCGCTGCAAACAAAGGACAAACCAGGAGGCCATATTCTCTGCGTCCCGGATGTTTTAAAGCTTAGTTGAGGCCCGGGCTTTAGCTCAGCTACCCTTTGGTCGCGGAGGTCAGGCCTTCTGTACTGACAAAATATTTGGAGAGAGTGAAAAAGAGGATAAACATGGGCAGGCTGGCTAAAACCGCCACAGCCATCATAATACCTTCATCGCTGTGGGTTTCCGCTAAAAACCGCGTGATGTACAAAGGCACCGTCCGCATGGATTCACTCTGCACAATCAAAAGGGGCCAGAGTAAATTATCCCATTGAGCCCGAAAAGCGATGATGCCTAAAGTAGCGATGGCGGGCCCGGCGTTGGGCAAAATCACCTGAGTGAAGATGCGCAATTCGCTGGCACCGTCGATGCGGGCCGCATCTAAGATTTCATCGGGGAACGGGATTAAATACTGGCGCATCAAAAAGATGCCGAAAGCATTCGCCACAAAAGGGAAGATCAAGCCCGGGTAGGAATCCTGCAGCCTCAAATCGGTGACGACCATGTATAAGGGGATCATAATGGTTTCGAAGGGAATCATCATTGTCCCCATAATCAGCATAAAAACCAAGTTGCGCCCTTTAAATTCAAACTTGGCCAAGCCATAGCCCGTGGCCGCCGATAACATCACCGTAAAGAAGGCCACCGAGACAGCAACTACCAGGGAGTTAATAATGTTGCGCAAAAATTCAAAAGTACCTTCCGGGCCGCGAATGGCGATCCAAAAGTTCTGCCAATGAAAATGATCGCTGACCCAAGGGTAGGGGAGTTTCAAGATATCAATGGCGGGCATGGCCGAGGCGGTAAACATAAATGCCAAAGGCAGCAGCATCATAATGCAGCTCATGATCAAAAACAGCCAAATGAACAACTGCCACAATTTTTGTAAAGAAAACCTTTTAGATTTCAAGATGGACATTTTAGCCCTCCTACATATAGGTTACTTCTTCTGTCCTGGAAATCTTTAACTGGAACCAGGTAAATAAAAACATGACCAGAAACAGAAGAATACTCATGGCACTGGCTCTGCCGATGCGGTAATCTTTGATAGCAGTGTTGTAAATATTCAAAGTGATAACATTAATGGGCCTGGTAGGTGCGCCTGAGGTGGTAAACAAATATTGGGTGCTGAAAGTCTTCAGGCATTGGATTAAAGCCATGACCGAGACCAAAAGCGTAGTGGGCTTCAAGAGGGGAAATGTAATATACCAGAAATTCTGCCAGCGGCTGGCACCGTCAATCAAAGCAGCTTCGTGTAAGGTATGGGGAATGGCGCCGATACCGGCTACAAAGACGATGGTAAAATAGCCAACGTACTTCCAAAAGTAGACGATAACGGTGGAAAGCCTTAACATACCCGCTTTTGACAGCCAATGGTAATTTACCCCCGAAGTCCGAAGAAGAATGTTCAGTCCTTGGTTGGCAATGCCGCGGGGATCAAAAATCATCAGCCAAATTAAAGCGGCCACAACCGATGACAACACTGCCGGCGCGTAGAAAGCCATCTGAAAGAAACGCTGCAACCTGCCGATGGACATGATCAAAACTGCCAGGATTAAACTAAATACCACTAACGGGATAAAAGTGCCCGCAGTAAAAATGGCGGTGTTAATTACCGATTCCAAAAACTCTCGGGAACTGAACAGATACTTGTAATTGCCCCAACCCAAATAGCGGGGGGGACGCAGTGACAGCAAATTCTTATTAAAAAAACTGGTGTAAAAAGCCGTAATAATGGGGTAAAAACTGAATAAAGAAAACATAAGCAAGGCCGGTGTCACAAAAATCCAGCCCCAACGGGCTTTCTTTTGTTCCATGCTGAAGCCCCGTTTTTTCCGCATCCGCTTTAACCCTCCTTCATTTGATCAAGGAAGGCTCGGGAATTAACCCGAGCCCTTAATTCGCTTAAATCTAGTAAATGTCATCCAAAACTTCTTGAATCCTATTTTTCAAAGTGGCCAAGGCTTCTTCCACGGATTCGCCTGCGAGCATGACACCGTCAACGGCATCGCCGATGAAGCGCTCAAATTGGTAGCCGTTTTCGTGGAGGAAGACGGCATGGGATTTTTCCATGTCGCTCATGAAAACGTCCATGTAGGGAAGCTCCATGAAATCCTGGTCTTCCAGGAGATCCTTTCTGGGCTGCAGGATGTTAACCTTGTCTAAATACTCCCAAGGGTGATCCAGCATGTAGGCGATGAATTTCCAGGCCCACTTCTGCTTTTCGGCGGAAGCCTGGGCATTTACTAAATAATAATGCCCGTAGTAGGAAGCCCTCACATCGTTGATGGCATTTTCAAACACGGGGAAGGGCACTACCCGCCACTCGCCGCTGTCGTGGAATTCAGGGTTATCAATGTGCAGGCGGGCCTGCTGATAGTAGCCGCTTAAGCACATTGCCAGATCATTATTGTCTTTGTTCCAAATTTTCCGCGCCGCCGGGTAAGTTGGGCTGCCCAGATTGCGCCCGTGGGGGCCCCAGTCTTGGAAAAACTTTAAGACTTGAATCCAAGCATCCTCATTGACAATGGCGGTTTGGCCGTCATCACTCAAAAGTTTCCCGCCCAGCTGCTCAATCATGGGCAGGACGGAAACTAAGTAATAGGGGTAGCGGAAATCAAAACCCCGCCGGGTCACAACTTCGCCGTCCCGCAGCGTCAGCTTGTCCGCAATGTCGGCCATCTCTTCCCAAGTGCGGGGCCAGTCGGTTTCCGGATCTAAACCGGCATCTTTAAAGACCCGATCATTGATATAAATTGACCAGTTAGTTACTTCCAGGGGCAGGCCGTAAATCAGGCCGTCCATTGTAATCGGATCAAACGTGCCTTCCAGGTAATGGCTCCTTAAATCATCCGCATCTTTGTAGCCGATTGCATCGTAATCAACCGGTGCCACGCGCTGGTGCACCATATAAGCGTATTCTTGTTCAATGGGTAGGTTAAAAATATCGGGGGCGTTGTGGGCAGAAAAAGCCGTTAAAATTAAATCACCCATCTTACTCGCTTCGTTTGCTACCCTTTTGATCTTCACATTCGGGTACATTTCTTCAAACTCCGCAATATAGCGTTCCTCAATCAAGGTACGGTTATCATCTGTGTGGGTCCAAAACGTCAACTCAATGGTTTGAGCATGTACTGCCCCTGCGGCAATGGCTAACGCCAAGACAACCAGCATTAAACGGCAAAATCTTTTCATTTTAGACTCCTCCTTTGGTATACTGCTAAACCTTTTAACCCCACCTCCCCAACAATAAGTTAATAAACCTAACACTTTAATTATACAACGTTCAGCAAAAAAATCCTGCTTTCCCCGGTTGCGCGGCGGCCTGTACTCTCCTTTTATCCGGTTTAGCAGGGTTTTTTGGGCCGCCCCTTTGAAATAAAAAGAGCCCTCAGCTGATTTTCAGCTGAGGGCCTTCAGTCTTCTAAACCGCTGTTGTTTGCGTTTGGCCTGCCTTTCTTTCCAAACGGTGGACCAGCTCGTAAATTACGGGAATGACAAACAAGGTTAAAAAGGTGGAAGTAACGAGCCCGCCCATAATTGTAGCGGCAAGCGGCCTTTGAAATTCTGCGCCCACTCCGAGGCCTAAGGCCACAGGTAAAAGGCCGAAGATGGTAGTGATGGAAGTCATCAAAATAGGCCTCAGCCGCACTCGGCAGGCTTCTAAAATCGCCTCCCTAACGGGCAGTTCGGGCGCTTGCCCCCGCCTTAAGTTGATGTAATCCACCAAGACAATGGCATTGTTCACCACAATTCCTGCCAGGACAATAATGCCGATAATCGCCATAACGCCAATATTGCCGCCTACCAGCCATAAACCGACCAAAGAACCGATTAAAGCAAGGGGGATGGAGAACATGATAATAAGGGGTTGGATGAACGACTCAAACTGGGCCGCCATGACCAGATAAACTAAGGCAACGGCCAAGATGAGGGCCAGAAGCAGGTCGCTGATTGACTCATCGATGATTTCCTGTATGCCCCCAATCTGCACATGATAACCGGGCGGCACATTTAAATTATCGATTATTTCCTGCCCGGCCCGCGTTGCTTTTGTTAAAGAGATGGTATCCAAAATGCCGGTGACGTAAATTACCTGTAGCCGATCCGTTCTTTGGATAACGGAGCGGGCCGGCCCTATTTCCGGTTCCACAACTTCACTTAAAAGTACGGGATTTTCCCCTAAACCGGCGATTTGGACCGGGGAGGTAACCTTAGTGTTTAAAAGATCATCAACTGAATCCACAGGAGAATTGGGCCTGAGGACAACGGGCAGCGTACGGCGGCCCATTTGCAGATCGGTGGCTTTTAATCCCGCCGTGGCGTAGCGCATGCCCAAACCCACTTGGCCGGCGGTAAACCCTCCTAAGATACTGCGGGAAGTATCAACGTTTAGAAACAGCTCCTGCCCGGCTCTAAATTCCGAGTTCTGGATTGAGCGAAACCCCGGTATTTTATTCAACTCGGCCATGATTTCTTCCGAGAGTTCCAAAAGAACGGCCAAATCTTCGCCCCGCACCTCAATCAGGAGATTCGGCGTCAAAATCGTGCTGGAAGCAGAGCCGAATAAAGAACTGTCAGCTATATTAACCCTGAGCGCTCCTCTGTGGGTCATGATTTCCTGTACTTCATCGATAATTTGTTGGCTCTTGCGCCGGCGTTTTTCGTGGGGCTTTAACGTAATGGAAAATTGGGCATTTTCAATACCCGTTCCCGTAACCAAGCTTAAAAGATCCATTTCCCCCTGTTCCCCTACTTGGGTAGTAACACTGGCTACTTCGGGGATTGCCATAAGATCCTTTTCGATCGCCGCCGTGATTTGGCCCACTTTCTCTAAGGGCAGCCCGGCGGGGAGCATGGCCGTAACTCCTAAAAATCCTTCGTCAAAGCTTGGCAAAAACTCTTCATCCATTCGCGGGTAAATAAAAAGTGAGATGGCAACCAAAACCGCCGCGACAGCTAAAATGATAAACTTTCTCTTAAGGACTCCTTCTAAAAGCCGGACATAAAAGCCCTGCACTCTGCCAAAAAAAGCCCCTTCGGCCGAGGTGGATTGGGCTTTAGGCACGGTTTTTAAAAACTTGGCGGCAAGCGCCGGTATTACGGTTAAAGCCACCAAAAGGGCAGCAACCAAAGAATAAGAGATGGTTAAGCCCAACTCTTTAAAAAGCTGGCCTGCCAGGCTCTGCAAAAAGATGACCGGTAAAAAGACGGCAATCGTTGTGGTCGTCGAGGCCAAAATTGCCCCGGCAACTTCTCCCGCGCCTTGTTCCGCGGCCAGGGCAGCCGTGCCCCCTTTTGAGGTATGCCGGTAAATGTTTTCTAAAACTACAATGGAAGAATCCACCAGCATGCCTACGCCCAAGGCTAAACCGCCCAAGGTCATGAGGTTAAGGGACAAGTTGGAAAAATACACTAAGACAAAGCTGGCAATAATTGAAACAGGAATAGACAAGGCTATAATTAACAAGCTTTGGAAGTTGCGTAAAAAGAGCCAGAGCACCGCAACAGCTAAAATACCGCCAATCAGGCCGTTGGAGGCCAGATTACTGATGCTGTTGCGGATAAACAATGACTGATCCGTAATCGTTGTGAACTGCAGGTGTGGGTATTCCGCTTCCAAGCGCGCCAAGGCTTTCTGCACATCGTCGGCAACCCGAACCGTATTAGCACCGCTTTGGCGCATGATTTGGATTAAAGCCGCATCGCGGCCGTTAAAACGGGTTAAGCCGTCTCTCGGCTGGATATGAGTGGTTATTTCCGCCACATCGGCAAGGTAGGTTAAGGAGGGGATCATGCCGCCCAAGCCTAAAATACCTTCGCCTTGTTTGATGCCGACGATAATGTTTTCTAACTCGTCAACGCTTGTGATTTCACTGCCCGCCCTGGTCGTGTAGCGGGTATCTCCCGCGGTTACAGTCCCACCGGGCACTACGATGTTTTGGTAGGCGATCAACTGCTGTAAAATAACCGGTGTTAAATTGATTTCATTGAGATGTTCCGGATCGAACAAAACTTGCACTTCTTCTTTACTTGTCCCCAAGAGGCTGACTTGAGCAACGCCCAAGATTTGTTCCAGCTGTGGTTTGATCCCCAACAGCTGTTCCGAAAGTTCGATGGGAGAAAGGCCTTCGCCGCTGACTCCTACGAGCATAAGGGGGAAATCGTTGGGATCAACCTGCGCGACAATGGGTGCCTGCACTCCCTCTGGCAGTGTCAGGCCCACTTGGGCTAGGTTGTTGCGGATATGATCCAAAGCTGTGAGCATGTCCGTGCCCCACTCAAATTGAAGGACAACCGCGGAGGCATTTTCCATGCTGAAAGAGTTCAAGCGGCGCAGGCCGCTTACGCCGGCTAAAGAGCCTTCCACGGGCACGGTTACATCCGTTTCGATAATTTGGGCTGAGCCACCCGGGTAAAGAGTGACAACTACTGCCACGGGGAAATTGAGATCGGGCAGCAAGTCGATCCCCACTCTTTCTAAGGAGATAAAACCGAAAATGATGGCGATGATCACTATCACAGTAATGACTACGGGCCTTTTAATGGCAAATTTAGCTAGGTGCATAATCAGTCCCCCTTAAGAAACACGGAAGTTTAAGTAACTTCCAGGTACAGTTTTCTGGACGAAGAAGAGTTATCCTGCCTTCGTAAATCAGGAAGGAGAAAAATCGAATATGAAAAGATTTAGAAATCAAATTCTGCGTTTTGGGCCCTTTCTTGTGTTGGGAATTTTTCTCTTTGTTTGGTGGCTTTCCCTGCCTGCGCCGGCACCTAAAGAAGAATCAGCGGCAGAAGGCGGGCCCACCGGCTGGCGTACAGCTTTTTCCCAGGCAGACCTGGATCTTTTAGCCAGGGCGGTGCGGGCCGAGGCGCAAGGGGAGCCGTACGACGGGCAGGTGGCAGTTGCCGCGGTGATCTTAAATCGGGTCCGGCACCCGGAATTCCCCAACACCATTCCCGGGGTTGTCTATGAACCATTGGCTTTTTCCGTGGTTGCCAACGGCCAGATTTATCAGGCGGCGGACAGTACCGCAAAACGGGCCGCCCACGATGCTTTAAACGGCTTGGACCCCACCGGCGGCGCCCTCTACTTTTACAACCCTAAAAAAGCGCGCAGCGCCTGGATTAAAAGCCGGCCTGTAATCAAGACTATCGGTAAACACATCTTTTCCGGCTAGGAGGCAGCTTGTGTCCAAAGTCCGCACGAGGCTCATAAAAATACTTTTCGGTATAGTTCTTTTGAGTCTGGGGTTCGTCGGCGGCCAACATTACCTGCAGAAGCTGTATGAGCGCCAGGTGGAAGTGGCTTACCAGCGGGCCCTCAGTGAATTTGCCACGCATCTGCAGGAATTAACTTTAGAGGTGGGGCGGGCCCGCTTGGCGGTGAGCGGCAGGCAGCGCCATCAAATAGGGGCCGATATCCGCCGCTTAGTTTATGCTGCTCAAAGCAATATGGGAGGACTGCCTTTCGGTGAGATTGAAACCGAAAGGATTGCAAATCTTTTGGCGGAAGTTTACAATCAAAGCTATCTTTACGAGCACAGCGGGGCCTTTGCCGCAGATCAATTATACGAACAAATTAAACACGTGCACGGCCGGCTGCAGAAGGCGTTAATGCAGAAAAAGGCGGAATTTCCCTGGGTGTCCTGGCATGAATATCTCGGGGTAAAATTATCGTTCTCCGATGTTCTGCAAACCCTGACCGCGATCAACAATGATTTGGCGGAATTAAAAACACCCGGCCGGCGGGGTGAGATCAAAGGCGAGCAGATCACCGCGGAAGAGGCTTTAAAAGCCGCCCGCTCTTTTTGGGGCGAAACGGATTTAAACTACGTAATAACTAACGAAAGCAAGGGCAGCCTCCCTACTTATACCGTGGAAGCCGCGGGTAATGGGGAGCATGTCATAATCGAGGTCTCGCAAAAAGGCGGCATGGTTTTATGGTTCACTTCTTTAGGCGAAGTTTCGGAAAAGAAGTTGGAACTGGGCGAATTAAAGCTGCGCGGTTTGGCTTTTTTAGAAGAAAGAGATTTCCCGCCCATGCACTTAACGGACGCTCAACTTCTGCAAAACAGGGCGACTTTGACCTTTGTGCCAAAACGGGATGGGGTACTGCTTTATACTGCTTCGGTTAAGGTCCAGGTAAGCGCCGCGGACGGCAGCATTTTAGGGTTTT
This sequence comes from Candidatus Darwinibacter acetoxidans, assembly GCA_041936745.1. GTDB lineage: Bacteria > Bacillota > Limnochordia > Darwinibacteriales > Darwinibacteriaceae > Darwinibacter > Darwinibacter acetoxidans_A. The sequence continues at coordinate 7,793 of JBHGWS010000096.1, read as the reverse complement.
GGGGTGTCCCCTTTTATATTGCGCAGAGCAGGGCGGAGTGGACTGATGTAACGCCTGCGGCTGAGTGGGAGGCCGGGGATAAAGTTGGCGGCGGGGTGAAGATCTTGGATGAGAAGATGGCTTTGATCCCCACCGGCCAAAAAGAAGAAGTACTGACAAAGCGCTTAGGGGTGGAGTATCAGAATGAACATTATCTGATTTACCTCAACGCCCTAACCGGGGAAGAAGAGCAGATCGTCCAAGTTGCTTCACCGGATTTTTTCTAAAAGGCTTTGGATAGACACAGCGTTGATAGAAGGCAGTTCGTAGCCGTCCCTAACAGAAATATTCCCTTTAATTAAAAGCAGCGGTTCATTGAAAATCAAGCGGCTGAATTTATGGTAGATATCTTCAAAAATAGTAATGTCGATCAGGCCCGTTTCGTCTTCCAGGGTTAGAAAGACCACGGTTTTGCCGCTGCGGGTGGGCGGCCGGTGAGGCCTGATAACAAGCCCCGCCGTTTGCACAAAACCTTCTTTTTTCTGCAAAACTTCTCTGCTCGTTAAAACTTGCTTAGGTAATTTAGGCCGGCAGAAATCCATAATGTGGGCAGTCGCGGCTAAGTTTAAAACTTCATATTCCCGCCGCCAGCGCTCAAAAGGAGTGAAATCTTCAATTTGAAAATCTTCCAAGGGACTTTCCAAAGGCAGGCCCTTATTTTTTTGCCGATAAATCTCAGGCAGATTCCAAAGCAGGGCCCGCCGGTTTTCTGCAAAGCGATCGAAGGCTCCGGCTGAAATCAAATTCTCCGTTACATCTTTATTCACAGCGGTGCGGCGGACAAAATCGGCTAAGGAGCTGAAAGGCTGTGCTTCTTCAATAGACTGCAGAAACTCTTTGCTCATCCCTTTAACCTGCTGCAGCCCTATTCTAATTGAATTTTCCCCCGCTCTAAACTGGCTTTCACTTAAATTAATATCCAAAGGCAGAATTTTAATGCCGCGGTTTCTGGCCTGGGTGCAGAGCGTGTTGGGAGGGTAAAAACCCATCGGCTGCTGGTTGAGCAGGGCGGCATAAAACTGTGCGGGGTAGTGTTCTAATAAATAAGTGGTGCGGTAAGCAGTATCGGCAAAAGCCGCCGCATGGGCTTCGCAGAAACCGTAACCTGCATAGCCTACTATATAAGAGAAGATGGTCTCGGCCGTCTTTAAAGCAACACCGTTTTTAACAGCTTTGGCAATAAAACTTTTTCCTACTTCGTCCATTTCTTTTTGCGAGCGGAAACTGCCCATGGCCCGCCTTAAACGGTCCGATTCTCCCGGGGTAAAGCCCCCTATTTCCGCTGCAATTTCAATAACCTGCTCTTGGTATAAAACAACACCGTAAGTTGGCGCCAATATTTTTTCCAACTTGGGATGCACGTAAGTGATCTCTTCCAAGCCGCGCCGCCTGGCGATAAAGGGCTCCACCATGTTGCCTTTAATGGGCCCCGGCCGGATTAAAGCAACGCTGGCTACAATATCTTCAAATAAATCCGCCTGTAAGCGGGACTGCAGATTGCGCTGGGCGGGACTTTCCAGCTGAAAGGCCCCCACCGTATCGCCTCTTTTTAAACGGGCAAAGGTAGCTTGGTCATCTAAAGGCAGCTCATTATAGGCAAGCTTGGGGCCAATTTCTTTCACCACCTGGGAGACCGCGCTTAAAGTCCTTAAAGAAAGCAGGTCGATTTTAATCAGGCCCAAATCTTCAATCGTGTGTTTGTCAAACTGGGTAATCAAAACATTCTTAGCTGCAGGCTGCAGGGGGGTTATCTCTGTTAAAGGCTTACCGCTGATCACTAAGCCGCCCAAATGGGTGCCGATGTGGCGGGGAAACCCGCTGATGGCCGCACAGTAAGTAAGAAGTTTGCTGTACTCTTTTTTATGCAGGGGATGGCGTTTTAACTCCGGCAGCTTATTTAACAGCGCTTGAATTCCATCCGCCGGCACACTCGTAATATTTTTTGTGAGCCGGCCCAGTTTAGCCTGGCTGTAGCCTAAAGCCCTGCCCAGATCGCGCAGGGCCGAGCGGGCCCGGTACCTGTGGAAAGTGCAGACCGAGGCAACTTTATCTTCCCCATAACGTTTGTAAATGTAAGCGGCCATTTCATCCCTGTAGCGGGCATCAAAGTCTATATCGATATCGGGCCGCTGCGCTCTTTCCAAGCTTAAAAAGCGCTCAAAAAGAAGCCCCCTGGCAAAGGCATCCACATTGGTTATGCCTAAACAGTAGACTACGACCGAATCCGCGGCAGAGCCCCGCCCCGCATAGCGGACACCCTTTTTTTGAGCATGCCGTACCAAATCCCAGACGACCAGAAAATAATCGGCGGCATTCAATTGCGTAATGACGGCCAGCTCATGTTCGATACGCCGGCGCAGGCTTGGGGTAATCTTATTGTAGCGCCTGTTTGCTCCCTGCCAGGTAAGCTCGGTCAGCAGCCTTACCGCTTTTTGGGGATCTTGGCCCGGGAAAAAATTGGGAAAGAGATTCTGCCCTAAATCCAGGGCCAAAGAACAGCGCTCGGCAATTCTCAAAGTGTTTTCAACTGCCGCGGGAAAAGGGGCAAAGCGCCTGCGCATTTCCTGAGGCGATGCAAAATAGTTTTCACCGTTTAAGGCCCGCTTCGGATTGAGATCCTGCAAGCGGGTCTGTGTCCTGGTACAGGTCAACAAATCGTGGATGGGAAAATCCTCTTTTTGCAGATAGTGCACATTATTAGTAGCCACGAGGGGGATTTTTAACTCCTGGTGCAGCCTAAAAAGGTACTTGAGCAGATGCTTAGTAAAGGGGAGAAAATCGTTGATCATTTCCAAATAAACCTGTTTGCTCCCGAAAATTTCAACAAGCCTTAAAGCCTCTTTTTTGGCCGCTTTGTAATCCCTGCGCAAAATGGCCTGAGAAACGCCGGAGCGCCGGCAGCCGCTTAAGACGATTAAACCGGCGTTGTTTTCCCGCAAAGACTGCCAGGGCACAAAACAGAGCCGGTCTTCGCCCGCGGCAAAACCCGCGGTTAACAGGCGGCAGAGAGAGCTGTATCCTGTTTGGTTTTCCGCCAACAAGGTTAAATGCGTCCCGTCTTCTGTAACAATTTCCGCACCCTGGATCGGCTTAATCCCTAAAGACAGTGCCTTTTTCTGCAGCTCCACCGCACCGCTTACATTGCTGTGATCAGTTAAAGCAAGCGCAGGCATGCCAAATTTCGCCGCCTGCTCCAGATAGGCTGTAATATCGGCAGCCCCGTCTAAAAAGGAGTAAGAAGAATGAACGTGCAGATGAACGAACATTTAAGACACCCCGCTCAGTCCGCCAAACGGTATAAAATCCACTGTTTCTGCCGGGGCGAATGGTGCAGTTCGCACCAGCAGTGGTTGGTGCTTACTTCGTAGACGAATAGCTCGTCCTCTCCCAACCACCATTGGCCCGCTTCCCGCCAATGGCGCAGGATATACTTGATGTAGTAAGGGCGCTTGAAATAAAAGTAAAAAGGGAAACCATTCCGATTGATCAATTCTACCGGCTGATTAATTAACTTACTCATAGTGAAAATACTCCTTCCACAGTAATAAAAAGCGCTCCCGCCTGGTAACTTCAACCCCTCTTTGGGCCGGAAGCCCCGCCGGAGGTAAACGGGGAATGTCCGCCGCAACAAACATATTCAACTGCTCCGGCAAGGACGTTTCCAATTCACTGACGACCAGGCTTAAGCGGGCCAAAGGCTCCTTTGGGATAATGTCTTCTGCCGCCCGTTTCAGCACTTGGGGCTCGTTGGTCGCTTTTTTAAACTTGCGCCTGCTGTGCAGAGCGGTTTGGGAAGGCAATACTGCCTTTAATTCCAAAAGATTAGCCGCTCGATTGTGTTCTTTCAAAGAATCGGCGAGTCTTTGTGCGCCCCGCTCAATGTAAGGCTTAAGTTCTTGGGTGGTCAAAGGCCTGAAAAAACCCTCTAAAACAGTGCAGTCCAATTCCCATTTAAAATCTAGGATGGGCTGCGTTTGAAAAGGGGTTAAATCTTCACCGCGGCCTAAGCGGGCCAGTGCCTCCGCTCTGGCGCCGAAATGAGAGATTAGTTCGGGCAGGGGTAAGCGGTTTAATTCTCCCACGGTTTTAATGCCCAGGTTTTGCAGCTCGGCCGCTTCCGGCAGAGGCAGGCGGTGGAGGGGGATCCGGTTTAAAAAATCTTGGGCCTGCTCCTGCGTAATAAAATTACCGCCCGCCGCCCTGTTGTGGGCCGCAAGTTTTGCCACAATTTTGCTGGGGCCGGCACCCCAAATCCCTTCCCATTCTTTAGCCTGCAGCTTTTTTTCGAAGTCGGAGGCAAATTGCTCTAAAATCCCCCGTTTTGAAAAGCGCAGGTACCAAGAATGGGGGTATTCCGGTTCCAAATCGTTCGTATACCGGAGGCAAAAATCATGCCACCCGCGGCTGAAAGGTTGAAAGTCGGCTAATGTAATGGGTACGGTCAGGACCGGTTTTTCGTAATGGTAAACAGCCGCGGGGTTTTTTTGGCCCCCGGCCGAGTACCGCTCCAGCCCGGGAGAAAAATCCCAAACGTTCTTGTTATATGTTAGAATATAAAAAGAATCCGCTTGGGAAGGCGTAAAATTGCGAATATAAAAGTGGCGCAAGCCACAGTAGGTGATCATTACAAGCTCCTTTTAGAACATGTGTTTGCCACAATTATATACGGAACGAGTGTTCCTGTCAAGTAGGGAAAGGATGTTAAAACGTGGAAATAACATTTTTAGGCACGGGGACTTCGCACGGTGTGCCTGTGCTTAGCTGCCGGTGTGACGTTTGCACCGGCACGAACCCAAAAAACAGACGCACTCGCAGCTCTTTGTGGGTTGTCAAGGATGGTGTGAGTATTTTAATAGATACGGCCGTTGAATTTAGGCTGCAGGCTCTGCAGGCCGGAATTGAGCGGGTTGACGGGGTATTATACACTCACTGCCATGCCGATCATGTTTTTGGCCTGGATGATCTGCGGGTGTTCAGCAGCCTAACCCAAAAAAGCATCCCCGTTTACGGCAATCGAGGTACAGTGGCGGAACTGCGACAGGTTTTCGCCTATATTTTTGATAAAGAGCCCCCGGAGGGGGGCGAAAAGCCCCGGATTACGACAAATGTGATCAGCAAAGAACCTTTTTATATTAAAAATGTGCGGATCCGGCCCATCCCCGTCTGCCACGGCAGCCTGCCTATTTTAGGCTACCGGATAGAAAACATGGCTTATGTAACCGACTGCAGCTCCATCCCGCCTGCCTCCCTTCAGCTTTTAAAGGGTTTGGATGTTCTGATTCTGGGCGTTATCCGCCACAAGCCCCACCCCACCCACATGAATGTGGCGCAGGCTTTAGAGCTTGTGGCGGAACTTAAGCCCCGGCAAACTTTTTTCACCCACATTTCCCATCTGCTGGATCACGATCAGGCCGATAGTTCACTGCCCGCAGGCGTTAATTTAGCCTATGACGGGTTAAAAATCGCCAGTGTATAAAGCGCCCTTTTTGCATATAGTGTAATGATCTTCACTTATGGGGGGGAGCTCGTGATCATACATAAAGAATACGCAATCAGGCGTTTTTGCCAAGCTCCTTTGGAACACAAATTCAGCAGATACCTTTTGGAAAAGATCCTGGCGGAACCGGATCTGTTGGCAAGGTTAGTTTTTGTCACTGCCCGGGATTTTTTCCCCAATACCATGCTTGTGGCTGAAAAAGGGGCTCACAAAAGGGGTTTTGAATTGGAATTGGGCACAGTGAAATCTGAAAAAGTAACTTTGGAAAACGGCCGTTTACTGAGGGAGAAAAGAAAGGATCGGGAAGTTTGGATTGTCGATCCGCTGGAGGCTTGGAAGATCTTAGAGGATTTTTCCGGCATTCTCCATGTCCAGTTTGTTTTTGCTGAAAAGGTACCTGATTGGTACGAAGAAGTGGCGGTGCCCAGCGAAGCGGTCTGCAGCGAAACTCTGCGCCCGGGCTTTGCTGCTTTTGTGCGGGAGCAGATAGATTTGGTCCTCTGGGCCATTTTACTGAAAGAGGAAATTGACCAAGCCCTGCAACAAAGGGACGAAGCCTTGTTTTACAAAACCGTGAAATTATATAAGCAGGCCTGTCGGTCCTGTTTTTGGAAATTATCTTAAGGTGGTTTATTTTCCAACCTGGCCCCGTAAGTTCAAGCAGGATTTTTCGCCGTAGGCGTGGAAGCCTCATGAAGTTATAGCTTTGGAGGTAATCACATTGAAGATGGCTGTAGGGGAAAATAAAAGTAAACTGCGGGAATTTTTGGAGACGATCGGTTCCGCGGTAATTATTGCCGCCCTGATTATGATTTTCGTCGCCCGGGCTTATACGGTCAACGGGGATTCCATGCTGCCAACTCTGCAGCACGGCGAGAGGCTTTTAGTAGATAAAATATCTTATCGCTTTACTGCTCCCGCCCGCGGTGAAATCGTCGTTTTTAAGAACCCATCGAATCCAAAGGAACAGTTCATTAAACGCATTATTGCCCTGCCCGGCGATAAAGTCGCCATTTTGCAGGGGGTAGTCTATATCAATGATCAACCTCTGCAAGAGGATTACACTTTGGCACCGGCCAGAATCGGCTTTGTCCCCAGGACAGTGCCGGCAGGCAGTTATTTTGTCTTGGGCGATAACCGCAATAACAGCGAAGACAGCCGTTTTGGCCGAGTTGGCTTTGTCCCGGAAGAACTGTTAGTCGGGCGGGCGATCTGGCGTTACTGGCCTCTTGGGCAGCTCAGCATTGTTTCGACCCCGAAAGTGTTTGAAACGCTGCCTTTTTAAGGGGTTTTTCCCGTGGGCCCGATGATGCCCGCGGAAATAATGGTTTTAAAGGCTTCTTCCACACTGATATTTAAGGGGATGCAGTCTTCATCGGCCACCACTGTAAAAACGCCCGATGTGGGGTTAGGCGTGGTGGGGATAAAGACTGTTACCGAATCATTACCTATTGCCAAACTGAACTCCGGCACTCTTTCGTTGGTGACAAAACCTAAGGAATAAACGCCCAGGCGGGGGTATTCAACCAGCACAACCCGCTGGAACCTCTGCGTTTCCGTGGAAGCGGAAAAGGCTTTTACTACCTGGCCTACCCCTTGGTAGATGCTGTTTAAGATAGGTATCTTTAAGAAGATTTGTTCAGCCCACTGGAAAAATTTCCGCCCGATGACATTAGTGGTAAAAATGCCGGCGGCGAGGATTAACAAAATGGTTAAGACAGCCCCCGCACCGGGGATGTGGAAGCCCACCAATTTGGCGATAACCCTACCTAAAATGCCATCAATGGTAACTAGGCTGAAGACTAAAACATAAACGGTTATGACACCCGGCAGCAGAATTAAAAGGCCGTTAATGAAGTATCTGCGCAAGCCCATCATCCTTTCCCAAGTAAGATTATAACAGTCTTTTAAGGGTCTGTATACATCGTTCAAGGGGCTTTGGCTGTTAAAAAATACCGCCGGCTTTCAGCCGGTTTTTCTTTTAGCAGGAATCCGCCCCCGGGAAGTGAAGATACCCTTAACGGCAAATTAACCCGGGAGGCGAAACAATGAGAGCGTATGAGCGGTTGTTAAACTATGTTAAATTCGAGGCGGCATCAGATGCGGCCAGCGAGACTTTCCCCAGTACGCCTGCGCAGCTGGAGTTGGGCCGGCACTTGGTGCAGGAAATGCAAAAGCTGGGCATCAAAGATGCGGCGCTGGATGAAAACGGCTATGTCTTCGGGACCATCCCGGCTAACATTGAAAACTGGCAGGG
>JBHGWS010000095.1:0-3595 GCA_041936745.1 Candidatus Darwinibacter acetoxidans | reverse complement strand
CAGAAGGCCGGGGGTTCGAATCCCCCTATCTCCACCATGAGCGAAAGGGCTTTCGGATTTGTGTCCGGAGGCCTTTTTAGATATTAGGCTAAATACCGGGCGATCAGCGCGGCGAAAATAACCGCGGGCAGCATATTGCCTACCCTGATCTTCGTTAACCCCAGCAGATTCAGTCCGATGGCGAGGATTAAAATCCCTCCGGTGGCGGTGATCTCCGCCAGGATCGCCGGGCTGAGCAGAGGCGCAAGGGAGGTGGCTAAAAGTGCAATGCTCCCTTGGTAAAGAAAGACTGGCAGCGCCGAAAAAGCAACACCGATACCAAGTGCGGTGGCGAAGAAGATGGACAGCATTCCATCCAGAATTGATTTGGCGTATAAAATTTGATGGTCGCCCATGAGCCCGCTGTTGAGCCCGCCGATGACCGCCATGGCCCCCACGCAAAAGACGAGGGTGGCTGTGAGAAAACCCTGGGTGAAATCACCTGCGCTCTTTTTATCCCCCAGACTGCGCCGCAGCAGATTGCCCATCTGCGCCACCCGCACTTCAATCCGGCAGAGTTCGCCCAGGATCGAACCAAGCAGCAAGGCGGCGATGGGTATTAGTATGTTGGCGGTAGTAATGCCCATGGAAATGCCAATGATCATGATGGCCAAACCGAGCGCCTGCATAATTGTCTGTTGAAATTGTTCGGGGAGCCTAATTATACGGCCCGCTATTGCGCCCATGATAATCGCGGCTCCGTTTACTAAGGGACCTAAGAGCACCAAGCCTTTTACCTCCACATAGTGCAAGATAGTTTTAATTTCGGCATTTGTTCACCGATTCCTGTTCTTAGCTCGGCGCAAATTGGGCCACGCTTCTTTCCTTTCTGAATAAAAGGCCGGCGGCGGTAATGGCCACCGCAAAGCCCAACTGAATAAACATATTGTGGTAAAAAGGCCGCGGCGCCTTTGTCAGCGTTCCGAGTGCGGAAATCAGATCGTTGTTCTTCACATACCAAAAGGAGGGCAAGAATTTCGCCACCGCCAGAACGGGCTTGCTCATAAGTGACTGGGGAACGAATACACCGCCCAAGAAATTCATGCCCAGGGCAATAACCTGTACCGAACCGGCGAGGGCGTTGTACGTTTTTACCGTGTCACCGACTAGAAAGGCGATGCTGACGCAGACCGCGGTGAATGCCAAGGAATTTGCCGCATAAAGTCCGAATAATCCGGTGCCGAATAGTTTAGACCCGTAAAGGGGTAGGGACACCAGTATGAGCAGCAGCCAGCAGACAAGGGCGAAAACCGCGTGCCCCGCGAGGAGCTGCTGATTCATCCTCCGTTTGGGCAGAGGTGAGCATAGGTTGCGCAGGTTCAAATTGGGCTCGTTAAACGAGATCATCACAGCGCTGATACCGCTGATTATTATAGCTAAGAGGGCGTAGGCGCAGTAGCGGAAGTAGTAGGCATAGTTGGGATCGGGCTCGGCGGCTGCCCCGAATGTCTCCAACTGTACTTTCGTTTCTATGGCTAGCGCTGCGCTAGTTAATGCCGCCAGCTGTTTTTGGGACTTCTCGCCTAGTTGCAGATACATCTGTGCTGTGTTTAAGAATTGATTGATCTGCAGATCCGCGTAGTGGCTGCTGGCCGAATTGGGGATGATCACTTTCTCGATCAAAGCCCCTTCCCCTTGTATGAAGCGCCGGGAAAAACCGGGCGGAATAAGCGCAATATATTCAACGCGGCGGTAAAAAAGCGCATCCTGCAGGGCCTCTTGTTCGTCAGGCAGATCGATAATGTGGCAGGCCCGACTTAAATGGTCCTGCAGAGCTAAACTTAGTGTGTCTCCATCCCTATCGATAACGCCGATGGGAAGCAAAGTGGGTTCAAACGTCTCAATATCTTGGGCGGGCGCCATAAACGAAAACAAAAGGCTGATTGCCAAAAAAACATTGAAATTGACTAGCAGCGTATGCCGCGAGGCCCGCATCACCTTGAAATAGGCCTTAAAGACTTGCATATCTTTCCCTCCTTAGACGGTGAAAACTGATTAAGCCCAGCACTAGTGAAATCAGTACCAGACTGCCGAGGTTCAGGAAAAAGCGCTGATAAGTGTGATAGATATGCAGGCTGTAGAAGGAATCGGCAATCAAAGCTGCGGGATTTAAGCGGGCCACGAGCGGGGCCTTTCGGGCAACGGTATCTTTAATCGGGGCCCACATCAGCCCGGCCAGGAAACTGGCCAGCATGTTAAAGGCGATTAAAATCCCGTTTTTGGCCCCTTCATCTCCCGGAATCAGGGTGCCGGCCGCATATCCCAAGCTAACGCCGCATAGGCAGCCGGCAAGGGTAAGCAACAGGATTAGGCCTAATTCGCTGCCAAAGCTAATTTGCAGGGCGAATCTCAAATAGGCGAGCAGAATCAGTACTTCGGCAAAACTGATTGCGAGTGCCGCCAGCGTGTCAGATAGGACAACACTTTTTTTGTGAGTCGGGGCGGTACTGCGCCGGGCACCTTGAGGCGAAAGATCCGCCTGCAGATGCAGGGTGTTGCGTAAGCCCCAAAAAGAACTGTAAAGACAGGTCATGGCAATCAAGGCGTAAAAGAACCCTAAATTCGTGTCCTGCTTGGCCTGGGAAAACCAGATCTGCTGCGTGAATTCCCGGCGATGATCAGCTGCGCCGATTAAGGCGGGCACGGTGGCGGGGTTTTGCCGGGCGATTTCGGTGATGGCCCACTTCGTTTGGCTGTATTGATCGAGGAAGGACTTGAGAATTGTCTGCCGAAAACCTTTTTGTTTTACCGTGAGTCGCACGGGGTTTGCGGCTTGGATGATTCCGTAAACCCGCCCCTCATTGAGAAGCCGCAGCGCTTCGCCCTCTTCTGCCACCGTTAACTGCAAAAACTGATTGGGGCCCGGTTGGGACAGGGCTTCTAATGTTTTGCGCAAATACGTATCGCTCTCATATGCTTCATTGTTCACAACGGCGGTGGGGATGGGTTCAAATTCTTCTGCCAGCGATGTTAAATGGCCGAAGCTGAAATAAAAAAGGGTGGCCAAAATTAGGGGAAAAATCATCGTCCAAAAGACTGTACCCCGATCGCGCACCAAACATTTCAAACGGTACTTGAAAACATGCCAAAACATGTCTTTCCCTCCTAATCCCGCAGTTGGCGGCCTGTGATTTCCAAAAAAACATCATTTAACGTGGGTTGTTCAGAATAAACTTTATTAAATAAAAGCTCTTCTGCTTTGAGGTGATCGAGTAGGGTCAGCAAATTGTGTTCGCCCCCGTCGTAACGCACCGAAAGCAGATTCTCTGAAAACTGCGCCCTGCTCACATGGGGCAGCCGCCGGATTTCAGCTAATTGCTCCGGGGTGAGCAGGTACGTCTCCACGCTGATCGCTTCCCCTTGATTGATCATTGCTTTTAACTCAGCGGTCGTGCCGGTGGCGATAGGGCGCCCCTGGTCCATGATTACAATGCGGGTGCAGAGTTGTTCCACTTCTTCCATGTAGTGTGAAGTGTAGATCACGGTTGTCCCGGCCCCGTTCAATTCTTGAATGCCTTCTAAGATTTTATTTCGGCTTTGCGGATCCACCGCCACC
>JBHGWS010000094.1:0-7517 GCA_041936745.1 Candidatus Darwinibacter acetoxidans | reverse complement strand
TGGGCAGGGAATTAAAAATGAGCCGGGAAGAAATAGGTTTTGCAGTGCCCAAAGCCCTAGGAGATATCTGTGCTGAGATTATTAAAAAGACGCCGGTGGCCGGCATCTTCGTCACGGGCGGTGACACGGCCATGGGCTTTTTAAACAGCGTCAAAGCGACCGGCTCCACAATCATCCAAGAAATCATCACAGGCATACCCCTGGTCCGGCTGAACGGGGGGGATTTCGACGGGCTTAAACTTGTAACTAAAGCGGGAGGCTTTGGCGATGAAAAAGCGCTGCATTATTCCCTGGCTAAAATCAAGGAGAGTTCATAGTGGAGTACATTGGAATTACAATGGGTGATCCCGCGGGCATCGGCTGTGAGATCATTTTGAAAACTTTGGAAAAAGAAAAATACAGGGCTAAATCAATTGTCTTTGGCAGCAGGGGAGTACTCGAATTCTACAAGGATCTCCTCGCTCTAAAGAGGGAAATCAAAGTTATTAAGGATCCGACGGAATTTGATGCGGACTTTATTAATCTGGTCGAAGTTGTGCCTCTATCAGCCGGTGAATTTGAAGTAGGTAAAGTAGCGGCCGTTTGCGGCGATGCGGCCTATCAATATATTGATAGGGCAATCAAGTGGGCTTTGGAAAAAAAGATCAAAGCCGTTGTCACAGCGCCTTTAAACAAGGAATCATTACACCTGGGCGGCCACAAATACGATGGGCATACTGAAATATTCGCGACTTTGACCAAAACGGAAAAATACAGGATGCTGCTTTGGAGCGATAAACTGAAAGTCGTCCACGTGACCACACATGTGGCTTTAAGGGAAGCCTGCGACTTAATCAAAAAGGATCGGGTACTGAATACTATAACGCTGCTTGATCGGACATTAAAGCGGATGGGGCTGAAAGAGCCTAAAATAGCTGTTGCGGGCTTAAACCCCCACGCGGGGGAAGCGGGGCTTTTTGGCAGGGAAGAAATTTTGGAAATAAAGCCGGCTGTCCAAGCCGCCCAAAAACTCTCGTTGGACGTTGTAGGGCCCCTTTCACCGGATGTTGTCTTTTTAAAGGCCTCTCAAGGCAGCTTTGATGCAGTTGTTGCCATGTACCACGACCAAGGCCACATACCCATGAAACTTTTGGCGTTTGAATCCGGCGTTAATCTAACTATCGGCCTGCCGATTATCCGCAGTTCCGTGGACCACGGTACGGCATTTGATATTGCAGGGCAGGGAATAGCCAGTGAAGACAGCTTAATTGGGGCCATCGAGGCCGTGGAATTGTTTCAAAGTTGAGCAAGAAAACAGCGGGGTGTTTTCATATCTCCGCCGTTTTTTGTTTTCTCCGGCTTCAATTTTGTTAAATAGCAAATTGACTGTTGAAATCTGTGTTAAGGTGTGTTATGATTACTCATGAAAAGGTTTTCAGACTCTACCTGCAACCTAAGAGGAATCTTAGGCACTGCTGTTTCTGTTTCTGAAAAGGTTTTCAGACTTTTATAAAGGCGAGGTAGATCCCTTGGCAACCATTAGAGATGTGGCGAGGCTGTCCGGCGTATCCATCAGTACCGTCTCCCGGGTAATGAATACACCGGAAATTGTCAGTGACAAAAAGCGAAGAAGAGTGGAAAAGGCAATAGCGGAGTTAGGCTACAGCCCTAACGCACTTGCCAGGGGGTTGATTTACAAAAAAACCCACACGGTCGGCGTTTTGATCCCCGACATCTCCAACAACTACGCCTCGGAATTAGTGAAAGGCTTAGAAGATGCCGGGCATGAGCGGGGAATCAGCCTGATTTTATGCAACACTGACCGCAACCGCGAGCGCATGGTCCACTATCTCGACGTCTTAAAACAAAAACAGGTAGACGGCATTGTCTTTACCAGTGAACATTTCAACGAAGAATACGGGCAAATCGTAGCACAAATGAAGATCCCCGTTGTCCTTGCCGCCACTCTTGCCGCCGCGGGAGATATTCCGGCAGTTAAGATAGATGACGAAAAAGCAGGCTTCGATGCCGTTAAGTACCTGTGGCAGAAAGGCCACACCAATCTAGGCATGATCAGTGGGCCCAAAGACGATTTGGTTGCCGGTTTGCCCCGTTATCTCGGTTTCAAACGGGCCTGCAGAGAATTGCTGGGGCTTCGAGACGGGAAAGAGAGGGTGGAGTTTGCCGATTTTCGCTACGACGGCGGCTATGCCGCCATGGCGAGGCTCTATCAGAGGAATCCGGCACTGACCGCGGTCTTTACGGCCAGTGACGAAATGGCATTAGGGGCCATCTCCTACTTAAACGAGCTCGGTTTAAATGTGCCGGGGGATATTTCGATTTTAGGTTTCGACAACACGAAAATAGCGAAGATGAGCATTCCTAAGCTTACTACCGTGGCCCAGCCCATCTATGAAATCGGCCGGCAGGCCATGGGGAAACTCGACAATCTTAAAAAAGGCAAAAAACCGCAAGAGCAATACACATACCTGCCCCACAAAATCGTGGTGCGGGATTCTGTACGGCAGATCTGAATTCTAAGGGGGGATAATTAAAATCAAAACGGCAAGGCTGAGTTAAGTTTAAAAATTTGAGGAGGTTAAAAAGTGAGAAGAAACTTGTTACTGGCACTTAGTTTCCTGCTGGTGTTTTCCCTCTCCTTCACAGTTTTTGCCCAAGAAAAAATGGTAACCATGATGGGCGTTTGGGGCGGCCAAGAATTGGAATCGTTTGAAGCGGTCATGGCTGCCTTTACGGAAAAGACGGGGATTAAAGTCCAATTCGAAGGCACCCGCGATCTGCCCACGCTGCTGCAGACCCGCTTGGCGGCAGGCAACCCGCCCGATGTAGCGGCAATACCGGGGCCGGGGGCAATGAAGGAATACGTTGAACAGGGTGCTCTGGTTAATTTGAACGAATCTTTGGATGCGGAATTAATCCGGGCAGAAATGGGCCCCGCTTGGATTGAACTTGGTTCTTACGAGGACGGGCTTTACGCGATCATGATCGCAGCTGATATTAAAAGCCTCGTTTGGTACAGGCCCGATCAGTTCCAAGCTAAAGGGTACGAAGTGCCTGAAACCTGGGAAGAGATGGAAGAGCTGATGGATCAAATGGTAGCAAACGGTGACACTCCTTGGGCGATGGGCCTGGAATCCGGTGCTGCCAGCGGCTGGCCTGCTACAGACTGGATCGAAGATATCATGCTGAGGATCGGCAGCCCCGAGCTTTACGATCAGTGGGTGGCGCATGAAATTCCCTGGACTCACCCTACGGTGAGAGAAGCATTTGAGATCTTTGGTAAGATTGCAACGAACAGCGATTACGTCTACGGAGGGCCTGTCGCCGTGCTTTCCACAGATTTTGGCGATTCCGTCAACGATCTCTTTACCGACCCGCCGCGGGCTATGATGCACCGCCAAGCAAGCTTTGTGACGGGCTTTATCCAAGATGCCAATCCCGATGTAAAAATCGGCGAAGATGTCACTTTCTTCCCCTTCCCCCCAATTAAACCGGAATTCGGCAACCCCATGCTCGGTGCAGGAGACATGGTCGCTCAATTCAGCGATACGCCGGAAGCGGCCGCTTTCATGGAGTTTTTGGCCAGCGCGGAAGCGCAGGAGATCTGGGTGCGCGACCTGGGCAAACTGGGGACAAACAGTAAGATTGATCCTGCCATTTATCCGGATGATTTAACGCGGGAAATGGCTCAAGTCCTCAACGATGCAGAAGTTTTCCGTTTTGACGGTTCCGACTCGATGCCTGCTGCGGTGGGCTCCGGTGCATTTTGGGAAGGTACTTTGATGTATGTGGGCGGCGAAGATTTGGATTCGGTGCTGGAATACATCGAATCTGTTGCCCAAGATACCTACTAAAGCGAATTTTAAGAGAGGCTTGCCCTTTTTGGGGCAGGCCCTCTCTTTAAACCTGGGAGGATATGCCATGAAACGAAAAGCCGGAATGGCTCCCGTTTTTTATGTCGGCCCTGCTGTTTTATTTTTGCTTATTTATCAAATCTACCCCACGCTGCAAACCGTTATTTTAAGTTTTCTGGATCGGCGGTCGGAAAATTTTGTGGGCTTAGCTAACTACCGCTATGTTTTTACCTCACAGGTGATGCTGCGGGCCTTTAAGAACAACCTGCTTTGGCTGATTTTTTTCACGGCGGGTACCGTTGGCCTGGGACTTTTCTTTGCCATATTGGCCGACAGGGTCAAGATTGAACGAATCGTCAAATCTATAATCTTCATGCCGATGGCAGTCTCATTTGTCGGGGCCGGCGTAGTTTGGAAATTTATGTACAATTATAAGCCGGCCGATGCCGCGCAAATCGGCCTTTTGAATCAAATCTTAGTTGTCTTGGGTTTTGAGCCGAAAGGCTGGCTTTTACAGGCGCCGCTGAATAATTTCGCCTTGATTATGGTGGGGGTTTGGATTTGGACCGGTTACTGCATGGTTATTCTCTCCGCCGCTTACAAAGGGATCCCGCAAGAAATGCTGGAAGCGGGTAGGGTTGACGGTGCCAATGAACTGCAGCTTTTTTGGCATGTTATCATACCGGAAATGAGGCCGGCACTTTCTGTGGTTATTACGACCATGCTGATGAACGTGTTGAAAATCTTTGACATTATCTACGTAATGACAAACGGCAACTTCGGGACTGAAGTAATTGCTAACCGCATGTTTAAAGAGATGTTCCAGTTTGCCAACACGGGCCGGGCCAGTGCCATCGCCGTAATTTTGTTTTTGATGATTATACCGGTGATGTATGTTAACATTAGGGCAAAGCTGCAGGGGGAGGCTTAAGATGACTAAACAGAGGTTAAAAAGGGTTACGCCGAAAATTGTTGTTTATGCAGTGGTCATTTTCGCCATAATCATTTGGATCCTACCGACACTCGGCTTATTCATCACCTCCTTCCGCCCCGCCAGCGACGTTGCTTATTCCGGCTGGTGGACGGTTTTGTCAAGCCCCCTTAAGTTCACCAAATATACTTTTGAAAATTACCGGAGCGTTTTAACAACCGGCGGAATGAGTACGGCTTTTCGCAACAGCTTTATCATTACTGTGGGAGGGACCGTTCTACCCGTGTTTTTAGCTGCCCTGGCCGCTTTCGGCCTATCCAGGCTCCACTTTGGCGGCCGCGGCTTTTTCTATGGGCTGATAGTCATGATGTTGGTTGTGCCCACGCAGATGACTTTTGTACCCGTGTTGCGGTTGTACAACAAGTTGAGCCTTTCGGGCACGTTTGTCGGTTTATGGCTGGTCCACACCGGCTATGGGCTGCCGTTTGCCATCTTCATGCTGCACAGTTTTTTTGACTCTCTGCCGGATGATCTTTTCGAGGCGGCTCACATCGACGGGGCTTCCGTTTGGACTACTTTCATCAAATTAGCCCTGCCTTTATCGGTGCCCGCTTTGGCTTCATTAGTAATTTTCCAATTCCTGTTTGTCTGGAATGATCTTTTAGTTGCTTTAATTTATTTAGGCGGCCATCAGTCGGTTGCGCCTTTAACTATGCGCCTTTCCAGTTTGGTGGGCTCTTACGGCCAAGACTGGCATCTTTTAACAGCGGCCGCTTTTGTTTCCATGGCGGTTCCTTTAGTTGTCTTTTTCTCCCTGCAGAAATATTTTGTGCGGGGGCTTTTGGGCGGTGCGGTTAAAGGCTAGGCCGAAAGCAGAATGAGGTGATTTATTTATGGCAATCAAAGCGGTTATCTTTGATCTGGACGGCGTAGTAGTTTCAACTGATGAGTACCACTACAGGGCTTGGGCCAAGCTTGCCGCGGAAGAAGGCATTTATTTTGACAGGGAAATCAACGAGCGCCTGCGGGGTGTCAGCAGGCTTGCTTGTCTTGAGATCATTTTAGAAAGAGCAAAGCGCTCCTACACTCAAAGAGAAAAAGAGCGGTTAGCTGCGCGGAAAAATTCTTATTACAGATCTTTGCTGGCTGATTTAAGCCCGGCGGACATCCTGCCGGGAGTGCTGGATCTTTTGGCGAAACTTAAGGATTTGGGGTACAAGACAGCGATCGGCTCAGCCAGCAAAAACGCCCCTCTTATTCTGGCAAAGATAGAGCTCAGTGAAAGTTTCGATGCGGTGGTCGACGGCAACAGCATCACAAAAAGCAAGCCCGATCCGCAAGTTTTCCTACTGGCAGCCGAGCTTTTGGAAGTTGAGCCGGCGGCCTGCGTCGTGATTGAAGACGCCAAGGCGGGGATAGATGCGGCTCTCGCTGCGGGAATGCGGGCGGTGGGTGTGGGCTCTGCGGCCAACTACGCCAAAGCGCATCTCAGGGCAGAAAATTTGGCCGCTTTGGATTTTGAAGAACTGATGCGCCGGCGCTAATTTAACCTTGTTCTTTTCCGCAGCCGGCAAGGAGGCCGAGATGTCTAAATATATCTACCAAGTTAAAGCACTTGATCTGACCAATGACACCTGTTTGTTTCAGGAAACCTTGTTCCATAACGCCAACGGCTATTTGGGGGTGCGTGCCTGTTTTGAAGAAGGTTACCCGGAAGGCTACACCAGCGTGCGGGGCACTTATTTAAATGGTTTTTATGATTTTTCCGCAGTAAAACACGCTGAAAAGCTTTATGGTTTCATCGATGAAAAACAGGTTATGCTGAATGTCGCGGATACGCAGGGAATTGAAATATTCTTAGGCGGCGAGCGCTTCAGCATGTTTAGAGGCGAAATATTGGAATACGAGCGTATTCTTAATTTACGGGCGGGGACAACGAGCCGCCGCCTTATTTGGCGTTCACCACAGGGTAAAGAGATCGAAATTGAGATCACGAGGCTGGTTTCCCACGCTCTGTTAAACCTTTTTACGATCGAATACAGTTTTACAGCCCTTAATTTTTCCGATAATGTTGAAATAGTTTCCACGCACCAAGGTTTGGTGCAAAATTATTACGATCCAACCGATCCCAGGCTTTCGGCGGAAGAGCAAAATTACCTGCTGCCGCTCAGCGCTGAAATAGTGGAAGGGGCTTCGGTTTTAATGACCGGGACGAAAAGATCCAACCTCACCGTCTGTTCAGCCGTGAAAAACATCTTTTCATCCCATGGGGACGTTACTTTCAAGACTTCTCTTTCTGATCATAAGGCAGTAGCAACCGCGGCTGTCGAGATCCGTAAAGGGGAGAAAGCTGTGTTTGTGAAATATGCTTCCTTTGCAGATTCCCTGCGCTATGAGGATCCCCGCCGGGCCGCGCTGGAAGCGCTTTATGAGGCTGCCTCCAAACCAATTTCTTTCTATTATGCCGCGCAAAAAGAGATTTTAGCTGACTTTTGGGCGCGCACAAAGCTCGAGATTAAAGGCAACGATGAACTCGCCTTGGCGCTTCGCTATAATATTTACCAGCTTTTCCAGTCCGCCGGCCGCGATGAATTCAGCAACGTTGCCGCCAAAGGATTAAGCGGGGAAGGGTATGAAGGCCACTATTTTTGGGATACCGAGATTTACATCCAGCCGTTTTTCTGCCTGAACTTTCCGGAAATAGCGAAGAGTTTGTTAGCTTACCGCTATAG
>JBHGWS010000093.1:0-19932 GCA_041936745.1 Candidatus Darwinibacter acetoxidans | reverse complement strand
GAGGCGCCTGCCAAAGCACGCTTTTTTGGTTAATGTCGGCCGGGGAAGTTTAATTGTGCAGGAAGATCTAATCCACGCTTTGGAACAGGGCTGGATTGGCGGAGCCGCTTTGGATGTAACCGATCCGGAACCGCTGCCTGCCGACAGCCCCCTTTGGGCGCTGGAAAATGTAATCATCACTCCCCACACCAGCGGGTTGACACCGTTTCATACGGAACGCATTTTAGAGATATTTTTTGAAAACTGGCAGTCTTTTATTACAGACGGCGTACCGAGCCGTAATGTGGTTTCACGCCAGAAAGGTTACTAACAAGATAAAACCGCCTCTTAGGAGGCGGAAGTTTCTTTTTTCGAATCTGAATCGGTCCTACTGTCATTAATGTAAAAACCAGGCCCTTTAAACACTATGCCAATGTTTTTGCTGATTAGACGCTGGACTCGGCCACTGCAGGTTGGACATTTAGTAATAGGATTATCCTTTATGCTCTGTTCCAGCTCAAAGCGGCCGCAATTTGGACAGCTGTATTCATAAATCGGCATGTGGCATCCCTCCCTTCAAGCATCTAAAGAACATTCTACAACTTGTTGGGCCTGAAATCAACTGAGATTTTGGATTAAGAGTGAGGAGCAGTTTAATGAAAAGTTTCCAAAGGTTACCTACAGCAGCTGCGGTTTTAATTGTTTTTCTTGCGGTTTTTCTTTTCCCGCTTTGGGCAGCGGCCAAAACCATTGAGCCGGAGCCTCGTGCAGAGGAAGAAGCGGTGGATTTTGCTGCCAAATACGAAGAGATCTTGGGAGAAATAACAATCTCCGAGGAAGCATCACAAGTGGTAGACAAGATCAAACAAGCCGTAACCGAGCTTCAAGATCTAACCGCTGATGTCTGCCAGACCCAATACAAAGGCAGCCAGGAACGGAGCGAGAAGGTGGAAGGTAAACTTGCCATCAGTCTGGTGGAACACTTGGTGGCCCGCTTGGAATTCAGCGCGCCCAGTGCCTTAAGGGGCCAGATTATTGTGATCGACCAAGAAAAAAACGAGGCCCGCTCCTATATGCCTGTGACCAATCAAATTACGGTGCAGGGCTTAGAGGGGATGGGCGAGGAGGCACTGTCCTTTTTAGATGTTACCGATGTGGCAACTTTGTTTGACTTTACACAATACGAAGTGGTAGTATTAGAAAGTATTGAGAAGGACGGGCTGTGGGATTATTCTTTGCAGGTGTCCGGTTACGAAGATCAAGTCCTGCAGGTTAGGGTCAAAAGCGATAGTTGGGTTCCCTATGAAATCTTGGAATTCAGCGGGGGGAAATTAAAAGGCAAGCTCGAGCTGAGGAATGCCGTTTTCAACCAAGCTTTGAGCAGAGACGAGATCCGCGGCTTGCCTGATGTGAAGGAATTTCGTCTGTAAGGGGAGGTTGCCGTTGCAGCGATGGCTTAGTTTTTTATGCGCTTCCATTTTAATAGTTGCCGCAGGCCGCTGCGCCGCCGCTTTTGAGGCGGAAGATATGATTTTTGGCTACGGGGCCTTCGGCTGGCAGGCGGGCTTGGGACTGAGCCAGGAAAGCATTAAGCCGCTGGGCTTTTTCGGCTACGAAAAAACCGGGCTGGTGGGCTTTCTTTCGCATGATGCCAACGAAGACCAACTTTCCAGTTGGATCGGGGGCCATAAAAAAGTTTATGTGGGGAATATCAGCTATTCTTTGGAGTTTTTCGTGGCCAATATTCAACGCCCCGTTTTGTCGACTTTTTTAAAAAATGTGGATCCGCACATCGGCGCTTACGGCGAATACAGCCGCAAATACGGTGAATACGGGCATGGGCTTTCTCTTAAAGCCCAAATGTTTGTTAGCGATGCAGGCAAATTAAAATACAGTATCAGCCCTTATATGGAGCTGTCTAAAGGAGGCACCTGGCGCCTGTCGGCGTCTTTGGGAAGCCTTTTTGGTGTGGGGATCTTTTATTTGGAACCATCGGAGAATATAAAGTTGGATGCCACTTTTACCCTCGATAACAAGTTCAGTGTCCACGCTTTGATGACCGTGCCCGATCAACCTTTGTCCATCGGCGCCGGTTGGACGGACCACCAAATTCAGGGTTTTATCCGTTATTTCTTCTAAGGGACTGCGGCCCCGTATTTAATTTTCATTTTTCTTTCTTCTAACGATGGGTTCCCTTGTAATTTAAGGTACCTGGCGCCAGTTAGGTTTTTTTATGCGAAAAATTAATTTAGGCAGGATATGCTGGCTGTAACACGAATATTTAGGCGGTATCAAATTGTACAATTAGATTGGCGAGGTGAATTAATAGATGCGGCAAGTTGTAAAGTCGTTTTTTGGCGGGATTTACCCCGCGGCGAAAAAGAAAAGCACCGCTGAAAGCCCCATCGAGGTTCTGCCGGCGCCGGAAACGGTTGCGATTTCACTTTGGCACTGTGCCGGTGCAGAAGCAAAGGCAGTTGTGGCTAAGGGAGATCGGGTTTTAAAAGGCCAAGTGATCGGCGAGGCGGCCCCGGGCATCAGTGCTCCTGTCCACTCTTCAGTATCGGGGGAAGTCAAGGCAGTGGAGCTGAGGCCTCATGTTTCGGGCAGATCGGTGACGGCTGTCGTCATTGAAAATGACGGCTTGGATAATTGGGTGGAGAAAACCCCCCATCCCGATCCGATACAGCTGGATAGGGCGGAAATTTTAGCTAAAATTAAAGCAGCCGGCATTGTGGGCATGGGCGGGGGAGGCTTTCCCGCGGCGGTTAAATTGAGCCCGCCCGCTGATGCAGTAATTGATTTTCTAATTATTAACGGCTGTGAATGCGAACCTTATCTCACAGCCGACCACCGCATGATGGTGGAATACCCGGAAGATATTGTTTTAGGGGCTCAATTAATGGCCAAAGCCTGCGGTGCCAAAAGAGTCATTATCGCCGTTGAGGATGATAAACCGGAGGCGATTCAGGCTCTGCGCCAGGCAGCGGGCTCCCTGGAAGTAGTTGCCCTGCCGACGCGGTATCCGCAGGGCGGCGAAAAACAACTGATTCAAACTCTGACAGGCAGGGAAGTGCCTTCAGGGGGGCTTCCTTATCAAGCGGGCTCGTTAGTGCATAATGTGGGTACTGCTTGGGCCACAGCCAAAGCGGTGCGGGACGGCGAACCGAGCATTGCCACGGTGGTGACGGTCACGGGCGAGCCGGTAGCTGAACCTAAAAATTTCATGGTTCCCATCGGCACTACCCTAGCTCAGCTTTTTGAAGCTGCAGGCGGCTTTGTAAACGGCGTCGGCAAGGTCATTGTGGGCGGGCCTCTGATGGGTGCGGCCCAATTTGAGTTAGACGCTTCCGTCTGTAAAAACCTAACCGGCGTCATCGCTTTTAGTGAAAAAGAGGCGCGGCTGCCGTCAATTCTGCCCTGTATTAAATGTTCGCGCTGCGTGGATGTCTGCCCGGCGCGCCTAATGCCCTTGCGCTTGGAGGCATTTGCGATGAATAAGATGTGGGATGAAGCGCTGGAATATGGTGCCTTAGACTGCATCGAATGCGGTTCCTGTGCTTATATCTGCCCGTCCAAACGCCCCTTGGTGCAGTATATTGTTTTGGCCAAACAAGAAATTTTGCAAGCTCAGAAATCTAGTTAAAGGAGGGCGGATCATGGAAGATTTAAAGCTGGTTGTAACCCCTTACCCCCACGTAAGGGATGATGACACAACACAGAAAATTATGTTTACGGTACTCATCTCCCTGCTGCCGGTTATTTTCGCCTCGCTTTATTTTTACCGGCTGAATGCTTTGCGTTTGGTAGTTTTATCCGGAGCGGCCGCAGTGGCTGCGGAGGCTGTTTTCCAGAGGGCGAGAAACAAGCCTGTGACCATTGGAGATGGCAGCGCTTTAATTACGGGTGTTTTATTAGGTTTAAGTGTTCCTCCCACTTTGCCAAGCTGGATGGCTGTTTTAGGTTCTGTCTTTGCAATTGCCATCGGCAAGCAGGTTTTCGGGGGCTTAGGCTATAACCCCTTTAACCCCGCATTGGTGGGCCGTGCTTTTTTAACCGCATCCTTTGCGGTGGCGATGACCACTTGGACTGCCCCGTTTGATGCTGTTTCCGCAGCAACACCCCTGGTTGGCGGCGCTGGGCGCAGCGGCCTTTTCGATTTATTCTTCGGCTCGGTTGCAGGTTCCCTGGGTGAGACTTCCGCTTTTGCCATTTTACTCGGCGGCATCTATTTATTCTATAAAGGGGTTTTAGACTACCGAATCCCCTTGGGTGTCTTTGCCGCCTGTCTGGCTGTCTGTCTTTTAACAGGCGAAAATCCCATATTTCACCTGCTCTCCGGCAGTCTGCTTTTTGGGGCTGTGTTTATGGCCACAGATATGGTGACTTCGCCGGTGACTGCTTTAGGCCGCTGGATTTTCGGTATAGGCATTGGCCTAATTATAATGTTAATCAGGATTTGGGGCAGTTTCCCGGAAGGGGTTACGTTTGCAATCCTTTTAATGAATGCAGTAACTCCCCTGTTAAACCGCTGGACGCGGCCTCGGATCTATGGTCAAGGGGTGACAGCTAATGAATGAGTCTGTCCGCATGGTCTTAGTGTTGGCGGTAATTGCCATGATATCAGGCGGTATTTTGGCACAAGTTTACAGTGTGACCAGTGTGGTAATTGAGGAAAATCAAGCCCGCGCTTTGGAAGATTCCGTTTTCCAGGTACTGCCCGGGACAGCCCGGGTTAACATTGTCAGGGCCAGCCCCGACGATTTAGTGGTTGACGATCCGCGAGAGATGCGGGAAAAAGAAGAGCGCACCACGCTGATCTATGAGGGCGTCGATGAGGCCGAAAAAATCCTCGGTTACGCCTTTGTGGGCGAGGGAAGCGGTTATGGCGGCGCAGTCAGGGTTTTAGTCGGCGTAGACTACGCCACGGACGAGATTTTGCATGTGAAAATCCTCGATCACGCAGAAACCCCGGGGCTCGGTTCGCGCATTGAAGAAGAGGGCTTCCGCAGCCAGTTTGTAGGTAAGACACTGCAGGATCCCATCAAAACCGGCGAAGATATAGACATTATTTCCGGTGCGACTGTTTCCAGCGACGCGGTAAGCGAAGCCGTGCGGCAGGGTTTTGCCGCCGCCTTTGCTGCTTATAAAGGGGGGGAATAAAGTATGGCTAATATCTGGCAGGATTTTAAACAGGGGCTTTGGCGGGAAAATCCGACGTTTAGGATCATGATTGGCTTGTGCCCGACTCTGGCCGTAACGACCAGTGCTATCAACGGGATGTCCATGGGATTGGCCACGGCCTTCGTTTTAATTTGTTCCAGTGCTTTAATCAGCCTTTTGAAAAATGTGATTCCCGCCAAGGTGCGGATCCCATCTTATATTATAGTGATAGCAACTTTTGTGACGATTGTCGATCTCTTTATGAACGCCTACCTTCCCGACATGCACAAAGTCTTGGGGTTATTTATCCCCCTGATTGTAGTTAACTGCATTGTACTGGGCAGGGCCGAAGCTTATGCTTCCAAAAAGCCCGTTATTGCTTCCGCATTGGATGGTTTGGGCATGGGTCTGGGCTTCACCTGGGCACTTACTTTGTTAGGTACCATCAGGGAGATTTTAGGTGCCGGTTCGATCTTCGGCTACCGAATCTTAAAAGAAGGGGCAACAACTTTAGGCATTATGGCCCTGCCGCCCGGTGCTTTTATTACTTTAGGTATTCTGCTGGCGGTTATGAATATGATCGCCAAGCGGCAAAGAGCTAGTTAGGGGGGGAAGGCGTGAATTTATTCGTTATTTTGCTCAGTGCTCTTTTGGTGAATAACTTCGTTTTGGTCAGGTTTTTAGGCATCTGCCCTTTTTTAGGAGTTTCCAAACAAGTTGAATCTGCTTTAGGTATGGGTGTTGCCACCACTTTTGTCATGGTAGTGGCCTCAGCGGCAACTTGGCTGATCCAGTGGTTTATTTTAGAGCCTTTCGGCCTGCCCTTTCTGCAAAATGTTGCCTTTATCTTAGTTATCGCTTCTATGGTACAATTAGTAGAGATGTTCCTGCATAAAACCAGCCCCGGCTTATACCGAGCCATGGGTATTTTCCTGCCGCTGATTACCACCAACTGCGCGATCTTGGGTTTGGCAATTATGGCGGTACAGGGTTCCTATTCCTTTATCGAATCCGTGGTATTTGGTTTAGGCGGCGGGCTGGGCTTTACCTTAGCTTTAATTTTATTAGCCGGGATTCGGGAAGAACTGCGCTTTGCGGATATCCCCGAACCGCTCCAGGGCGCGGGAATCGCCTTTATAATCGCCGGGCTCATGTCCCTGGCATTCAGTGGTTTTGCCGGCTTGGTTTAATACATTAAGTAGGAGGGGTCAAGATGAATACTACGATAGTTTCCCTCATTAGTATGGGTGCAATGGGCGGGTTGTTTGCTTTGGGCCTATCCGCTGCAGGTAAGATTTTTGCAGTGGAAAGCGATCCGCGCGTTGACGAGATAGAAGAAGTACTGCCGGGAGCCAACTGCGGTGCCTGCGGTTTTGCCGGCTGCCGTGCCTTTGCGGAAGGTGTCGCCTCCGGCGAAGCACCGGTTAACGGCTGTCCCGTGGGCGGGGCTAAAGTTGCCAAAATGGTGGCGGAAATCCTGGGAGTGGAATCAGACGGCCCGAAACGTAAAGTGGCGCAAGTTTTGTGCAAAGGGGGCCAAGCGGAGGCTAAAAACCGCGGCGAATACGACGGCCCGAAAGACTGCACCTTAGCACACACCACGCAGGGAGGCCAAAAAGTCTGCAGCTACGGCTGCCTGGGCTTTGGCACCTGTGTTGCGGCCTGCCCTTTTGATGCCATGGCCATGGATGAAAATGGGCTGCCGGTAGTGTTTGAAGATAAGTGCACCGGCTGCGGGCTTTGTGTTGCGGCCTGCCCTCGCGATATTATTGTTTTGGTAGAAGAAGAACAAGGCGTTCACATCCGCTGCCGCTCCCAGCTGTTGGGCCGATTTGTCAGGCAGGCCTGCTCTGTAGGCTGCATTGCCTGCCGCCGCTGTGTCAGGGTCTGCCCGGAAGAAGCAATTTATATGGAGAATAATTTGGCGCACATTGATTATGATAAATGTACAAACTGTCAAGAATGCGTTGCGGTCTGCCCAATGAACACTATTGAATGGCAGGAAGGGAAGCCGGTCATTCATAAAAATGCGGCCAGTTAAGGAAGGAAGTGCCAAAGTGGTTAAAGACTGGATTTCACGGCGCCGCTTCCTGATTACTGTGCTTGTTGTAATCGGCCTTGGACTGCTGGCTCTTTTAGGGTACTTTCTGGATATTTCATCGTCGAAAACCACGGAAAAAAGCGCCCAAGATCGGCAAATTTTAATGGATACCATCGTGGATGTGCGCGTGGAAGGGCCTAACGCCGTTGCTTTGATGGCAGAGGCTTTTCAAGTCATGGCGCGGGTAGAACAGAAATTATCCCGCTTTGTTGACACCAGCGATGTAAGCAGAATTAACCGGCAGGCGGGAGAATGGGTTGAAGTCGGCGAGGAGACGCTGGCCGTAATTAACCTTGCTTTAGAAGCGGCCCGGGTTTCCGGCGGTGCTTTTGATGTTACGATCGGTGCGGTCATGGATGCCTGGGGTTTTGGCTCAGATGAGCGGAAAATACCTGCTGAGGCAGATCTGGCGGAAGCCTTGGCCACTGTGGATTACACCCGGGTGGAAGTTGACGAAGCCGCCGGCAGAGTGCGCATCCCCAAAGGTACTATTTTAGATTTGGGGGGTATCGCCAAAGGCTATGCCGTTGATCAAGCCATTCAAACGCTGCGGCAGAAGGGGGCCCGCTCTTCAATTATCAACGCGGGGGGCGATATTGCCGCCATCGGCAGGCGGCCTGACGGCAATCCTTGGCGGGTAGGGGTACAGGATCCGGACACGCCAAGTGAAATCAGCTGGATTTTGCTTTTGGATAACCGCAGCGTGCTTACTTCAGGTGACTACCAGCGTTATTTCGAAGCAGACGGCAAGCGCTGGCACCATATTATCGACCCGAAGACTGGTTACCCGGCCCAAGGGCTGCGCAGCGTCACGGTGGAAAGCGAAACGGCGGGCTACGGCGATGCCATAGCCACGGCGGTGTTTGTTCTGGGCTGGGAAGAAGGGCGCAGGTTGGTAGAAAGTTTGCCCGGAATCGAGGCAATTATGGTCTCAGAGAAAGAGACCTGGCTGTCACCGGGCCTGCGAAACAGGACTATTGCTCAATAGCTTGAAGGCCACCTCTCAGGTGGCTTTTTTGCAGGCAGGAATATAAGATGAAATGTGGAAAGGTAAGGGATACAAAGAGCAATGTGAGGAGAGATAGATATGTATGATTTAGCGATTATCGGCGGCGGGCCGGCAGGCTTGACTGCAGGGCTTTATGCCGCGCGAGCCAATCTAAAAACCGTTGTTATAGAAAGGGCCCTCTACGGTGGGCAGATGCAGAA
The DNA here is from genome assembly GCA_041936745.1 of Candidatus Darwinibacter acetoxidans. Classification (GTDB taxonomy): domain Bacteria; phylum Bacillota; class Limnochordia; order Darwinibacteriales; family Darwinibacteriaceae; genus Darwinibacter; species Darwinibacter acetoxidans_A. The sequence goes on along the minus strand of JBHGWS010000093.1, from coordinate 11,480 downwards.
CACTTTTGATATCGAAAACTACCCCGGTTTCAGCAGCATTACCGGGCCCGAACTGTCAGAACATATGTACCAGCAGGCTTTAGGCGTTGGTGTGGAATGGAAATTGGGCGAAGTCAGTAAAGTGGAATTGAACGGCCAACCGAAAAAACTGCAGGTTGGCTCGGAAACTATAGAGGCGGGGGCTGTCATCTTGGCTACCGGGGCCCAGCCCAGGTTGTTAAATGTACCGGGGGAAGAGAAGCTGACGGGCCGCGGCGTTTCTTACTGCGCCACCTGTGACGGGGCTTTTTACCGCGATAAAGATATTTTCGTTGTAGGCGGCGGTGACTCCGCTGTGGAAGAAGGCATCTTTCTAACGCGCTTTGGCAGAAGTGTCACTATAATCCACAGGCGGGACGAGTTAAGGGCCCTGCCCATCTTACAGAAGCGGGCTTTTAACAATCCCAAAATGAAATTCGCCTGGGATTCGGTAGTTGAAGAAATACAAGGCGACGATAAGGTAACGGGTGTTTTAATCCGCAACGTAAAAGACAATTCCACTCAGGTTTTAAACGGTGAAGGCGTCTTTATTTATATCGGATTTCTGCCGAACACTGGGTTTTTGCAAGACACGGGGCTTTTAAACGAAGAAGGCTATATCATGACAGCTCCCAACATGGCTACGGAGATTCCCGGGGTCTTTGCCGCAGGCGATGTGCGCACGACCCCTTTAAAACAAATTGTCTCCGCGGCCGGGGACGGCTCCATTGCGGCCATGGAAGCCTACCGCTACTTAGAGAGCCTTTAAGGGTCGCCTGATTATTATTTAGAATATTTTCCCTACCCCCCGCTTATACTAAAAACAAAAGAAAGCGGGAGGGTAGTTAATGAGGCGCTCAGTAGGAATTTGTTTTTTAGTTTTGCTGCTCCTCTTTGCTCCCGTCTTCGGTGGCGCAGCAGGGGATAGGGTTTTATGCGTGGGAATGAGGGGGGCGGATGTTGCCGCCCTCCAAGGGCTTTTAGTGGAATTAGGGCACGAACTGGCGGTAGACGGCATCTATGGTGAACAAACGGAAGGTGTGGTTAAGCGGGTGCAGAGGCTGGCTGGTATAAAAGAAGACGGCATAGCGGGCCCTGACACCCGCCGGGTTTTAGGGGATCCGAAAAGCAGTATTATTCCTTACACGGTCCAGTCGGGCGATAATTTGTCCCAGCTGGCCCGGCGCTATAATACTACGGTGAGCGTGCTTGCCAGCTATAATCGTTTATCTAACCCCGATCGGCTTTTGGCCGGGCAGGTAATCCTGATTCCCCCGGCGAGCCTGGCTGTATTAGGCCGTCCCCGGCCTAAACTGATTTGGCCCGTGCGCGGGCCCATTACATCGGGCTACGGCCAGCGCGTTCACCCTATTACCAAGGCCCGCCACTTTCACGGCGGGATCGATATAGCCGTTCCCCAGGGCACGCCTGTAAAGGCCGCGGCCAACGGCAGGGTAATTAAGGCCCAGGCCATGGGCAATTACGGTTTGGGAATTGTACTGGATCACAATGGTTACACGACTTGGTACGGCCACAACTCCAAACTTTTGGTGCGGCCGGGCGAAAAAGTCCGCCAAGGCCAAACGATAGCCCAATCGGGCCGCAGCGGCTTGGCGACGGGGCCCCATTTAGATTTTCGCATTAAAATAGGGGACCAAACGATCGATCCCTTAAAGTGGCTGCCGTAAAATTTGGGGCAGGTTTAACCTGCTCTTTTTTTATTTCAAGAAACGCTTTAAGGCGTTCATTAATTCTTCCACGGCTTCGGGGTTTTTCTCTTCATCGAGTGCCTCTAGTATACAGCGGTGGGAGTGGTGTTCAAAGACAGCTAAACCGACCTGATCCAGCGCCCCTCTGACAGCTGCGATTTGGATCAAGATATCAACGCACTCTTGATCCTCGCAGATCATTCTGTGCACGCCTCTTACTTGGCCTTCAATCCGCTTGAGGCGCTGAAGCAGTTTTTCTTTTTCCATCGCAAATCCCCTCGCATGATCCGCCTAAGGCTGAGCCTTAAACTTCCTTATTTCTGTGCCCGCCTAAACTAAGCTTCGACAACAGGTTTTATTATATCACAATGAGCATAATGCACGGCCGGCCTTCTTGTCAAGTGAAAGGCATGCCAAGGGATTGCGGCAAAAAGAAGGGGACGGAGAATTTTATCCCTTAAAACATCTGGGTTAAATATAGGTTGCCTCAATGACGCCGGGCGTAGAAAATAGTTCTTTCATAAAATCCGTACGGCGCGGCCCCCCTATTTTATTTATTTCTAAATATAATTGAGCATGGCCCGCTTTTGCAATTGCTAATTCTACGCCCTGCACATTTACCCTATATTTCTCTAAAACGGCAAAAATTTTGGCAAGCTGGCCGGGCTGATCTAAAATGTTTAAAAGCAGGCGTTCCTGGCGGGCAGGCAGGCGGATGAATTCCAGCTTGCTTAAAAATAATAAGGTAAGGATGGCTAAGGAAGCCGTTAAAATAGCTGCGAAATAAAAACCGGAGCCGATCGCTAAACCAATACCTGCCACTGCCCAAAGGCTTGCTGCGGTGGTCAGGCCCCTTACAGCAATGCCTTCCCGTAAAATTGTGCCCGCACCTATAAAACCGATACCGCTGACTACTTGGGCAGCAATCCTTCCCGGATCGAAGCGGCCCGGAAAATTTGAAGCCAAGGGGTAGGCAGAAGTCATCATTATTAAGGTAGAGCCAATACACACCAGGATATGAGTGCGAAAACCGGCGGGCCGCCGCATGCTTTCCCGCTCTAAACCGATTGCCCCTCCCAACAGCAAGGCTAATACCAGCCTAATGGTAATGTCCCAGTAAGATATCTGCAATAAACGTCCCCCTTTTTAATTAACTGGCTGCTCCGATCTACAAAAACTCCACCACAAGGCGATTTGCATAATTTTATCAATTCAATTTTATCTTAGGAATCTTTTTGCTGCTTGTCAAGCTTTTAACTCTAAAATGACGCTAAATTCCCACCAAAAGCTCTTTTTGCCCTCTTAATTCAACTTTGCTTCAGCATTTATGGCATAATCGCTTATTCAATCCCCTTTGCGCAAGGAAAAGCGGGGTGGAAGGCGAAGAAATAGGAAGAGGTGAGAAACAATGATAGCTTGCGTGCAGATGAAACTTGCGGCCAAGGACTATTACACGGAAGAAGCCTTTCAAGAAAAAATTATGAACTTGATGGCCAAGGTGCGCGAAAAAAGCGGGGAAGGCCCGCTTTTAGCTGTGTTCCCGGAACACATCGGCACTTTCTGCCTGCTCTGTAATGAATCAGACCGCATCTGGTCCAGCAGCTCTTTTGCCCAAGCAACCTCGCGTTTGGTCCAAACGCATTTTATCACTGTGGGCCAGTACAAATTGTTTAAACGGGTTTCCTGGGCGAAAGCACTGCTCATGGCAAAATCTGCCGAGGCAGAGCGCATTTATCTTTCAGCTTTTCAAAAGGCGGCCCGAGAGTTCGAAGCCTGGATTGTGGCAGGCTCTGCCGTGATGCGCTGGGGCCAAACTAACAGGGTTTACAACACCTCACCCGTCATAACGCCGTCGGGCGATGTTATTTACCGCCAGCATAAAATGTATTTGGTGGACATGGAAGGTAAAGGCGGCCTGGATCTCAACGCGGCGCCCTTTAATTACATGAGTGTTGTTAAAAGCCCCTTCGGGCGCTTGGGGGTTGCCATCTGCCTGGATGCATTCTATGAAGAGGTTTGGGAGCGGCTGCGCCTTTTAGGTGCTAAAATACTAATCCAGCCTTCCGCCAACAACGGGCCCTGGAATGAATGGCAGCAGGAAGATTGGCTGCGCAGCAGCTATAAAGCTGTCTATTTGGAAAGGCAGTTCGATCTGGCCATTAACCCCATGTTAGTGGGCAATTTATGGGATCTGGCCTTTGAAGGCCAATCGGCGATTATCAATCAAACGGGGTATGCGGCGCGGGCTAAAAGCCACGATCAGGAAGAAATTTTAGTCGGCAGGGATCTGTTAAAGCTTTAAATTAAAAAGCAAGCCGCCTGGCTTCTTTACCCTTAGTATAAATCTTACCTAAAAATGAAACACACTTGACGCGGCCGCCCACAAGATAGACTTTAGGGATGCTTTGGCTGGCGGTAACCCGGCGCATTAAAACAGTGACCGGCTCATTTACGGCAAGATCGGGGAAATCCGTCAGATCGAGGCAGGTTAAACCCATGCCAATCCGGCCTAAAATGGGCAGGGGGCGGTTTTTTGAAAACACTATTTCGTGTTTTCTCAAAGCATGGCTGAGAACCTGTTTGAGATGCCGCCGGGGAGAGGTTTGCGGCTCAACTGCCAGGCCGTGGCCGAAGCCTACGGGTATAATACCGACGGTGGCGGCTTTTTTTAGCCGAAAACTATGGCCATAGCCGACCGGCCGGCCTTTGGGCAGTTTTTTAATTTGAATTAACCTGGTGCGAAGGCGCCAGGTTTCTTTTAAATCCCAAGAATTATCTAAAGCAAGCGGTGCTTGGCCGTAGAGTAAAGTGCCGATGCGGGCCAAATCTAAGTGGCTTGCGGGCAGTGAGGCAAACGCCGCGCTGTTGGCCGCATGCCAGATAATCTCTACTTGGCGGAGCTTGGCCTTCAGTGTGAGTAATAAATCAAGCTGTTTTTTTGTTAAGGCAGTATTTGTCGCTGCCGCGGCAAAGTGAGTGTAAACACCGCTGAGTTTTAAATAAGGGTGGGTTTCGGCCTCCACCGCTGCCTGTAAGGTCTCTTGAGGTGAAAAGCCCAAACGGCCCAACCCTGTATCTACCTTGAGGTGGAAATTCAACCGCCGTTTGCTTTTTTCCGCTGCTTGGCTCAAGGCGGTTAAGAGAGGAAAAGAAGACACCGTCGGGATTAAGCTGTATTTGAAAAATAAAGAAAGCTGCCCCGTGGTTGGCGGTGTGAGAATTAAAAGATCGCCACAATAAAACTGCCGCACAGCTAAGGCTTCTTCCAGTGTACCCACGCTGAGCAGAGATGCTCTGTTTGCCAAAAAGGCCGCCAACACGGGTGCGCCGTGCCCGTAGGCATCGTTTTTTAAGACAGGGCAGATCTTTGCAGCGGTATGTTTTTTTATTTCTGCCAAATTGTGATCCAAAGCATCCAAGTCTATTTCCAGCCAAGCGGAGAAATTTAAGTCTTCTGCCTTTTCTTTCGCAGCCAATTGTGGGCCCATAAGCCGCCGCGCCATAAAGTGTAACCTCCCGCCCGGATGGGTAAATCAAACTCTCCCACATACTCGCAGAGTTTGGCCCCATACCCTTCCTTAAAACGATATAAGCCGTATAAGGGGTTTTCGGGGTTAAGATCGCCGGAGACCCCACGAAAATCGTAAACGGTGCAGCCCAAGCCTTTGGCCCACCTGATCATTTCCCACTGCAGAAGATGTGAAGCCTGCAGGTTGCGCTTTTGGTTTGCCGAAGCGCCGTAAACGTACCAGGCTTTTTTGCCTAAATGAAAGCAGATGGCGCCGGCCAGAGGCGTGTTTTCTTGGTAAGCTAAAAAAAGTTGGGCCAGTTGATTATTAATTAAGTGCTGCCGGAGCGCTTGGAAATAAGAAAAGGGGCGGATTGTAAAGTTATCCCGCTCAGCCGTTTCCGTAAGCAGGTCGTAGAAGACCGCCAAGTCCTTTTTTTCACGGCCGTAAAAGACGCGCACACCCCTTCTTTCTCCGTAGCGGATGTTGTAGCGCGTTTTACTCTTCATCTCCTTCAGTAGCCTGTCGAGGCTTGCCTTAAGATCCAGCACCATCACAAAGCGGGGCTGCACGCCGCCGAAATCAAGGCCCGTGTCCATATGTTGCAGACCTTCTGCCGCCGCCAGCACCTGCCATTCGCTGTCGGCTGCGGGGATTGCCGGGTCCATTTTCCAAACCACCGCATCTTTTTCCAAGGCCAACTCCCTGCCTGCGGCAAGCAGGGCCTGTAAAGCCGCGGGTGTGGAATAAAGCGGCCCCCGCGGTGAATAGAAAAGGCAGCGGGGCAGAAAAGGCAGTTTTTTGGCCAAAATCAGGGCACTGGCTAAAATCACCCCTTCTTTTTGGACTGCCAGGGGGTAATAAGACCAGCCCGATTGGGCCTTCAGCCTGCCCCAGTTGGTAGTCTGTAAAACATCGCCGAAAGGGTGAGCGGCACAGTAGCTGTTAAAAAGGCCTTCCTGCTTGTTAAAAAGTTTAACTTCCACAAAAAGCCTCCTTTCCGGTTGCCATTCTCAGTATATGTACTAATTGCCAAACTCGCTACGTATTTATCTAAAGAGGAATGGGAAAGGGGGAGATCCGTGTTCCGCAAATTTTTGGCATTAGTGCTCATATTCTGCCTCGGCACCGCAGCTTGCGCGTCGCTGCAGCCGGTGCCGGAATTGAGCTCTATTGCCTATTTAGTTTATGACGGGGATTTTGATTATGTGATCCTGGAACGAAATGCTTGGCAGAAGCGTTCCATTGCCAGCATCACGAAAGTTATGACTTTGTTTTACTGCCTGGAGCTTGTTGAACAAGGAGAACTCGCTTTGGATGCAGTTGTGACCGCTTCCAGCAGGGCGGCCAGCCGGAAAGGCACTCAGATCAATATTAAAGCGGGTGATCAATTTACCTTAGAAGAATTATTATATGCTGCGGCACTTGTTTCCGCCAACGATGCTGCAGTCGCCATCGCTGAGTATGTCGCCGGTTCAGAAGCCGCCTTTGTGCGCTTGCTGAATGAGAGGGCCAAGGAGTTAGGCTTAAAAGATACACACTACGTTGACTGCACGGGCCTGCTTTCCATATTCAGCAACAACTATTCAACGGCGTACGATCAAGTTAAGCTGCTGCAGGCCGCAGTTGAGGTACCGCTTTTCCGTCAGATAATGGGGGCGCGGGAATATTACCTGGCGGCCCAGGGCCGCAAGCTGAAAAACAGCCATCCCCATTTAGAACTAGCCGGGGTGGAGGGGGGCAAAACGGGCGCCACTACTCCGGCGGGCCACACCTTAATTACTTCCCGGCATCATTTGGGCAGGCGCTTAATCACAATTGTCTTGGGGGCCCGCAGCAGGGATGTGCGCAATGCGGAAAGCCTGGCCCTTTTAGATTGGGCCTACAATAATTTGCGCGTTGTTATTGCCAACGATGAATTGATTACTCCTGTCATTGTGCGCGATGGGGTGGACCACCAGATCAACGGCATTTTAGCCCACGAATTTTCGGTTGTGGCCCTAAACGACACCGATCTGGAATTTGAAAGGGCGGTTGAACTGCTGGAGGGGATCAAAGCCCCGGTTGAGCGCGGGGATAAACTGGGCGAGTTGATTATCAGCAGCGGTGGGGAAGAATTTGCCCGGATTGATATTGTGGCACAGCAGGGAACCGGCTTGACTTCATGGCTGCGCCGTATTTTTAATCGAGTTTACCGCTATTTTCTAAGGTAGGTGGTTTTGTGAAGCGGTTTTCAAAAGCTTTGGTGCAGAGGCGGCTTTTAATCATGTTTCTTGTGATCCTGGCCAGTACGATCTTCTTCGGCTTCAGGCTCGCCTACCTGCAGCTGTGGCAGAATGAATTCTTCCAAACTAAAGCGTTGGAGCAGCGCATGCAGAGTATTCCTGTGGAAGGATTACGGGGCACTATTTATGACAGAAACGGTATCCCGCTTGCCTTAAGCGTCAGCGCCCACACGGTTTTTGCAGTGCCGATTGAGGTTGAAAGCCCGGAGGAGACGGCTTCGCTTTTGGCGGCAATACTCGATCTAGAGCCGGATTTCATTTTAAAGCGCCTGAAAAAGCGCTCTTCTGTCGAGTGGCTGAAAAAGAAAGTAACGGACGAAGAGGCAAAGCAGATTTTGAGATTAGGCCTGCCCGGTATCGGGCTTGTGCCCACTTCGACCCGCATTTACCCTTACGGCTCAATTGCACCGCAGGTCTTGGGCTTTGTGGGCATCGACAACCAAGGATTGGAAGGAATTGAACTGCAGTACGATGAGTTTTTACGGGGCAGGCCGGGCCAAGCGGTTTTTGAAAGAGATGCCCACGGCCGGGCCTTGGAAGACGGCGTCCGGGGCTTTTTACCGGGGGAAAGGGGCGGCGATTTAGTCTTAACCATAGATTATTTCATCCAGCGCATGGCGGAAGAAGAAATAACGAGGGCCTGCCAGGAAACGGGGTCGCGCCTGGGAGTTATGATTTTAACCGATCCGAAAACGGGCGAGATTTTGGCAAACGCCATTTATCCCACTTTTGATGTGGCAAATCACCTCGATTCTCCGGTGGAAAACCGAAAAAACATTGCGGTGACGGACACTTACGAGCCCGGCTCCACCTTTAAAGCTATTACGGCGGCCATCGCCTTGGAAACAGGGGTTGCCTCTTTGAGCTCGGGCTTTTTTGATCCCGGCTACATCCGCGTTTCGGGCTGGAACATCAGATGCTGGAACAGGGGAGGCCACGGTGCCCAGTCTTTTGCTGAAACGATGCAGAATTCCTGCAACCCTTATTACGCCAAGCTGGGCATTGATTTAGGTGGCGAGCGCTTTTATAAAGGCCTGACTGATTTCAATTTGGGCTATCGGCTGGGTGTGGATTTTCCCGGTGAAGCACCGGGGACAGTGCGGCCCCCTTCCGCGGCCATCCCCTTAGTAACCTGGGCAAATATCGGTTTCGGCCAAGGTTTAACAGTAACGCCTCTGCAGCTGCTTGCCGGCTTTGGGGCCATTGCCAACGAAGGTATTATGTCCATTCCTCACTATGTTCTAAAAATGCAGACAGAGGAGGGATCCTACCCGCCGGATATACCGGAGCCCAGGCATGTGACCAGTACAGAGGCAGCCAACACAACCCGCTATGTGCTGCGCACGGCCATTGAATTTGGTTCGGGTAAAAGGGCAGATGTGCCCGGTTATTTGGTGGCGGGCAAAACAGGTACGTCTCAGCTGGTGGAACATGGGCGTTATTCCCATTCCAAAACAGCCACCTCGTTTGCGGGCTTCGCGCCTTCCGATGATCCCAAGCTGGCCGGCCTTTTAGTTATGTGGGAGCCCCAGGGGGCGTTTTACGGCGGTATTGTGGCTGCCCCGGTATTTTCCCGCCTGGCAGAAAAAGTCCTGCCTTATTTGGGTGTGGAAAAAAGGGAGGCAGAAAAAAGCGGCGCCAAGCAGCTTAAGGTGCCCGATGTGGAAAATCTCAGCGTGGCTGAGGCCGTTGCCGTTTTGCAAAACTGCGGTTTCCGTGTGGAAACAGTGGGCGAAGGCGAAAGGATAATCGGCCAGGTGCCGGCTCCTCTGGCGCTGGTCGATCAGGGTGTTTTAGTGTTTATTTACACGGATGTGGATTACCTGAAAACAAGCACGGAGCAGCCCAACCCCTGCGGCGTTTAGAGCGGAACAGACTGTTATTCCACTTTTAACAGGGGAAATGAATTCGGCGGCGAATTATAATTTAAATATAAAAGCAGAAATCAAGGGGGTTTAATATGCTGCCGTTTTTAATTATTTTCCTTCCGATTATCGGGGGCTTGTCGGTGTATTGGTTAAAAGTGGGCGAGGTATGGCGCGATCGGCTGGTCTTGGCAGTAACAGCCGTGGCCGGGCTTTTAGGCTTGTTTTTGTATTCTTTTTTACGGGATACGGGGGTTGTAGTTTTAAGCTACCCTAAATTATTGCCCCCTTTCGGTATGTCTTTTCGCATTGATTGGCTGAGTGTCATTTTAGTAACGATCGCCAGCGTAATTTGGCTTTTGGTCACAATTTATTCCTTTGACTACATGAAACCGTCGCAGCATATCAACCGCTATCACGCTTTTACCATGATCACCTTTGGTGCCACACTGGGGACTTTGCTGGCCGGTGATCTGGTTACGCTTTTTCTTTTCTTTGAACTGATGTCCTTTGCCTCCTATGTCTTAGTCATCCACGAAGGGGACCCGCAGGCAATGAAGGCAGGCTACCTCTATTTAATTATGACTATCGGCGGGGGCCTGGCGTTCCTTTTTGGCGTTTTAACGGTTTATCAAATGACCGGGACGGTTGCATTTACGGAAGCGGGCTTTTTAGCAGTTAACAGCGGCTTATCCTTAGGAGCCTTTTTAGGCTTTTTAATCGGTTTCGGCATGAAAGCGGGGATGTTCCCTCTCCACGTCTGGCTGCCGGAAGCCCACCCCGTGGCGCCTTCACCCTCCAGCGCCCTTTTATCCGGCGTCATGTTAAAAATCGGTGCCTTCGGGCTTCTGCGTATTATCTTTAATGTGTTCGAGTTCCGCTTTTTAGAGGCGGCCGGCTGGATCAACTATCTTCTAGCCGCGGCTGTTTTAACGATCTTGCTCGGTTCCGTCTTCGCAATTCTGCAGACGAACCTGAAAAGAAGGCTCGCTTATTCCAGTGTTGCGCAAATGGGCTATATTCTTTTAGGCATGGCTTTATTATCGGAGCAGGCCTTGGTTGGCGATGTTTTTCACATCTTTACGCACGCCATCATGAAGTCGTGTTTGTTTTTGGTTTCCGGTTCCATGATCCTTTTGACAGGAAAGACCGAAATCGATGATTTTAAGGGCATCGGCAAAAGAATGCCCATTTCCATGGTGTGCTTTACCATGGCCTCTCTTTCCATGATCGGCATACCGCCCTTTAACGGTTTTTTAAGCAAGTGGTATTTGGGTTTGGGCGCTTTGGAAGTGAACCAACCCTTATCTGCCATCGTGCTTTTAGTCTCCAGCTTATTGAACGCCGTCTATTACCTGCCCATTGTGATCAATGCTTTTTTCCGGGAAGAAGAACATGATTTTTCTTTAATCAAAGATCCTGCACCGCGGATGTTAATACCAATCGTTGTTTTGGCTGTCGCAACCGTCTTCTTTGATATAATCCCAGTCAATGTCCTTTTAAATTTATCAGAAGTTACCGCCGCCGCTTTATTCGGAGGGGGGCTGGGGTTGTAAATGATCACCGGATCCGGCCTGCCTCCGCTGGTTGTGGCCCTGCCCCTGTTTGGTTCGGGAATCTTAGCCTGGGCGGCCAAAACCGGGGTAAGGAGGCGGAACCTTGCCGCTAACTTAATTGCCTTAGGTACTTTCCTATTAGCCGCCTGGCAGCTGTTTTTGGTGCAAAAGGGCTCTGTGTTAGACCTTGTTATTCCTTGGCCGCTCGGGTTTGGCCTGCGCTGGCGCGTTGATTTTATCAGTGCGCTTTTTGCCGCGGCAGTCGCTTTAGTTTGGCTTTTGGCAACTTATTTTGCCGCGGAATACATGGCCGGGGAGCAAAATTCCACGCGTTACAGCATCGCTTCTCTTTTCACCCTGGGCTCCACTTTAGGGGTTTTTTTGGCAGGTGACTTATTCAGCCTTTTCCTCTTCTTTGAGCTGATGACTTTTGCGGCCTACCTTTTGGTGGTTCACGAGGAAAGCGAAGAAGCGCTTAGGGCAGGCAATGTCTATCTGTTTATGAGTGTTATCGGCGGCTTATTTCTTTTAGGCGTTA
>JBHGWS010000092.1:0-7757 GCA_041936745.1 Candidatus Darwinibacter acetoxidans | reverse complement strand
ACCTGCCCGCCATTGATAATACTTTAGCTTTGGCCCTAAGCAGCGATACAGGCGTGCGCTGGCTTGCTCTGCAGCGCAGCCTCGGCTTAAATTTCGACATGGACACGCCCGCCGATTTATTGATCATGTCGGTGCATCCCGATATAGGCCCTTATACCAAGGAGGCGGTCCAAGAACTGCAGTGGGATTTTACCCGCTACGATGCCATCAAAGCACTGGTCGGCGATCCCAGCGGCGAGCTTGTCCTTTACGGTAGGATCGGCTCTAATCTTTTCCAATATCTGGACAGCCACACCCGCTGCCGGCTGCGCCTCTTTTCGGAAGAAAGGGGCTTAAAGGCACTGGGCAGAGATCGGCGCGGTGAAGTTGTCTCCCTGTTAGGGCGCCTGGCGGAAGAATTGGGCTTTCGGGGTTTTTTCGAATTCCTGGGCGAAATTGCCCAAGGCGCGGTATTAGATTCCCGCGTCCTTTTTGAACATTTCCACTGGAAACTTACACCTACAGAGCGGTTCGCCTCCGATTTGGGGGATCTTGGTTTAATCCCCCACCCTGGCCTGCGTGAATTCACACAAGCGGCCTTAAATGCACCCATCCCCATCCTTTTAGGCGGGCACTCTTTAGTGACGGGGGGCATCTGGGCCCTGATAGATGCGGGGCTAAAGGAGAAAACACCCTAAAGGCCCATTTGCTATAAGTTTAGGGCTGTAGTAAAATAAATTCGTGAGACTTAATCCCAAGCCGGGGAGGAATCTTAGTGCTGACAATGATTAAAAAGTTTTTCGACCCCACTGGGCGCGAGTTAAAACGCTTGGGCGGCACAGTGGAAGTAATTAATAATTTAGAAGGGGATATGGCGGGGCTCAGTGACGCTGAGCTGCGCGCCAAAACCGACGAATTCCGGTCCCGCCTTGCCGGCGGCGAAACTCTGGACGATTTGCTGCCGGAGGCTTTTGCCGTTGTGCGGGAAACATCGCGCCGGGTTTTAGGCATGCGCCATTTCGACGTGCAGCTTTTAGGCGGCATGATCCTGCACCAAGGCCGCATCGCCGAAATGAAGACGGGTGAAGGGAAAACACTTGTAGCCACCCTCCCCGTGTATTTAAACGCCCTGACGGGAAAAGGTGCTCACGTCGTTACGGTAAATGACTATTTAGCCCGGCGCGACGCGGAGTGGATGGGGCAGATTTATAAGTTCCTGGGCTTATCCGTCGGCGTGGTCGTCCACGGCTTGACCTTTGAAGAGCGGAAAGATGCCTACAACTCTGATATAACTTACGGGACTAATAATGAATTCGGTTTTGACTATCTGCGCGACAACATGGTTGTGTCGCCGGCACAGATAGTGCAAAGAGAGCTCCACTACGCCATCGTGGATGAAGTGGACTCTATCCTTATTGACGAAGCGAGGACACCTTTAATCATTTCCGGCCAAGCGGAAGATTCCGCCCGCTCTTACCAGCAGTTTGCCCGCCTGGTACCGAGGCTCAAACCTGAGGTAGATTATACGGTGGATGAAAAGATGAAAACGGTGACGATGACCGAAGAGGGCCTGCGCCGGGTGGAAGGCGCCTTAAATATTGACGATCTTTTCGATGACGCCAACTTTGAATTAAACCACTATCTCAACCAAGCTTTAAAGGCCAAAGAGTTCTTTGTCCGGGATCGGGATTACGTGGTGAAGGACAATGAGGTTATCATTGTCGACGAATTTACCGGCCGGATGATGCCGGGCCGGCGTTATTCCGACGGCCTGCATCAAGCAATCGAAGCCAAAGAAGGCGTAGCCGTCTTAAAAGAAAGTCAGACGTTGGCTGCAATCACCTATCAAAACTACTTCCGGATGTATGAAAAACTGGCCGGCATGACCGGTACGGCTAAAACAGAGGAAGAAGAATTCCTGAAAATATATGGTTTGGATGTAGTAGTTATCCCTACGAACGAACCGATGATCAGAAACGACCATCCCGACGCAGTATATAAAACGAGTCGGGGTAAAAAAGCTGCCATTATCGAAGAAATCGCCGACTGCCATCAGAGGGGGCAGCCCGTTTTGGTCGGGACAATCTCAATCGAAAGTTCCGAAGAACTGAGCGGGATGTTAAAAGCAAGAGGCATCCCCCACCAGGTCTTAAATGCTAAATACCACGATAAAGAAGCGGAAATCGTCAAACTGGCCGGCCAAAAAGGCATGGTGACCATCGCCACCAACATGGCGGGCCGGGGCACGGATATAGTCCTGGGCGAAGGTGTCGTGGAGCTGGGGGGCCTGCACATTATCGGCACGGAGCGGCACGAATCCCGCAGGATCGATAATCAATTACGGGGCCGCGCGGGCAGGCAGGGGGATCCGGGATCTTCCCGCTTTTATGTCTCCCTGGAAGATGATTTAATGCGCCTTTTTGGTTCGGAGCGGATCATGGGCATTATGGAACGTTTGGGCTGGGAAGAAGATCAGGCGATTGATCACCCTCAAATCAGCCGTGCCATTGAAAATGCCCAAAAACGCGTCGAAAACAGGCACTTTGAAATCAGGAAACAAGTTTTGGAATATGACGATGTGATGAACCAACAGCGGGAAGTAATTTACCAACAGCGGAAAGCGGTTTTGCTCAACGAAAATATTACACCGGAAATTGAAAACATGTTTACAACCGTCTTTGAGAGATTAACTGACCAGTATGCGGACGAAAAAGTGATCCCGGAAGAATGGAATCTAGAAGGGTTGACTGCCCGCTTTAAAGACATAGTGGGCCGCGCTCCCACCGCGATAGTGGAAGAATTAAGGGATCTTGCACCTGCCGAAATAAAAGAAAGGTTAGTGCAGGAAGCACTGACGGCCTACGAAAAGCGCAGTGAACAGTACGGGCCGGAACTGCAGCGGCAGTTGGAAAAAATTGTCCTGCTGCAGATAACCGATCAAAAGTGGATGGATCACTTAAGCGCCATGGACGACTTACGGGAGGGTATCGGCTTAAGGGCCTATGCACAGCGGGATCCGTTATTGGAATACCGCTTTGAAGCCTACGAAATGTTTCAAGCCATGGTGGCTGCCATCCAAGAAGACTGCTTAAGCATGCTTTTCAGAGTCCGCCTGCAGTCCAGAGAAGAAGCGGTGCAGCCTAAAGATCGCCTGGCCGGGGCGGCCTTAAACCGCGGTGGGGATGGCGAAGTTGTGGAAAGGGTACCGCGCAGCGTAGATAAGAAAGTTGGGCGGAACGACCCCTGCCCCTGCGGCAGCGGGAAAAAATATAAGAGATGTTGCGGGAGGTAGAAAGATGGAAGAACTTTTGGAACAACTGGGCCAGCGCCTGGCCGAAATGAGAGGTTACCTTTGAGCTGGCTGCCAAGGAAGAAAGAATCAAAGAATTAGAGCAGGCTATGCTCGCACCCGGGTTTTGGGACAAGCCGGAATTGGCTCAAAACACCAGCAGGGAAGTGAGCCGGTTAAAAGGAATTCTCCAAGAGTGGAAGCAAGTTCACGGCCTTTACGAAGATGCCGGCGCGCTGAAAGAGCTTTGGGAAGAAACTGGGGACAGTTCCGCCAAAGAAGAGCTGCAGAAGTATCTGGAGAAGCTTGCGGCAGCCGTTGAAAAACTAGAATTAGCTTCTCTGCTGAGCGGCGAATACGACGATCATAACGCCATTCTTACCATCCGTCCGGGCGCGGGTGGGACCGAATCGCAGGATTGGGCTTCTATGCTTCTGCGGATGTACAGCCGCTGGGCGGAAGCAAAGGGATATGAAGTAGAGACGTTAAACTACCAGCCCGGTGACGAAGCAGGTTTAAAGAACGTAACTTTATTGGTGAAAGGGCCAAAAAGTTATGGCTATTTAAAAGCAGAAAAAGGGGTGCACCGTTTAGTGCGGATTTCACCCTTTGATTCCTCCGGCCGCAGGCACACATCTTTTTCTTCCGTGGAAGTAATCCCGGAAATTGAAGATGACCTAACAGTGGAGATAAACCAAGACGATCTGCGGATCGACACCTACCGGGCATCGGGGGCGGGGGGCCAGCATGTAAATATGACTGACTCCGCTATCCGGATCACACACCTGCCCACGGGAACAGTCGTCCAGTGCCAGTCAGAACGCTCGCAGCACTCTAACAAAGAGTCCGCCATGAAAATACTCCGGGCCCGCCTTTTGGAAAAACAACGGGAAGAACAGCGGGAAAAGCTAGAGAGCTTAAAAGGCCAACAAAGCGAAATCGCCTGGGGCAGCCAGATCCGTTCTTATGTTTTCTGCCCCTATACTTTAGTGAAAGATCACCGGACCGATATAGAGATTGGCGATGTTGAAGGAGTAATGGACGGTGGGCTGGATCCTCTGATAGAAGGCTTTTTGAAACTAAAACAATAACTAAGCGAACAGGCTTCCTTCCTGCACGGAGATGTGAAGGAAGCCTTTTTTAGGAGGGTGCGGTTTGAAAAAACAGCGGCTGTATGCAGCGGTTATCCTAATTTTAGTCCTCATTTCAGCAGTGCCGAAACTCTTTTTGGCGCCGCGCTTTGCTGATGGCTTAAGGCATTATTTGCAGCGGGAATTGGCTGCGGAGGCAGTAGAAGTGCGCCTGCGCTCTCCTTGGGGTTTCGAGCTTTTAAGCGGCCGGATCCCCGGGCTGGAAGTGGTGGTAAAGCAGGCGGTTATCGAAAATTTAGCGGTTGAGGAAATCACGATAAAAGGCGAGGAGATCCGCTTTGACCCCCGCACCTTGTTGAAAGAAAAAGAATTTCTTTATCAGGGAGCAAAAAGCCTGGAAACAGAATTAAAAGTTAAGGAAAAGGCACTCAACGAATTCTTTTGGGAAGAAGTCGATCCGGACAAGGCCTTAAGGCTTACTGTGCAGCCCCAGGGCGTTAGCCTGCAGGGTGCAATTAACTTTTTTAATATGGCTTTGGAATTGAAAATGGACGGGGATTTAGAAATTTGGCAGGACACGGTTTTAAGGTTTGTGCCCGCAGGCCTGACAATAAAAGATGCCTCGCTGCCTGCCTTTGTTTTGGAAATGCTCAATGAAAACTACGGCATCGGCCTGGATTTGGGGGTTTTCCCTTATCCCATAGTTATCTCTGATGTGAATCTTTTGGCCGGCGAAATGGTTGTCAGAATTGGAGTGGTGGAATGAAACGGTTCCTTTTCGTAGTTCTCGCCGCAGCTGTTTTGGCTGCCTTGTTTATTGCCGGGACGCGCTTTACCATAGAGGAAAGTAATCAGCGGGTAGAGCTGGTTTATGATCTGCAGGCATTAAAAATCCGCAGTGAAGAGGCGGGAAAAAGTACCGGGGCCATGCTGGCGGATCTAAAAGAGGCGGGCATTCAATCGATTGGCGTTGAGCCCGACAACCTTGCGGCCTGGTTTTTGGCAGGCAAACCGCTGCCGGGGGAAATTAAAGAAAAACTGCCCCAGGAGGCGAAGTTTCTCAAAGATTACCTCCATTACCCGGTAGCCTTCGATACAGAAGACTTTGAACTCGTGACCGATGCGGGCCTTTTGGTAGTCCCTAAAATTGCCACTG
Source organism: Candidatus Darwinibacter acetoxidans (assembly GCA_041936745.1). Lineage (GTDB taxonomy): Bacteria > Bacillota > Limnochordia > Darwinibacteriales > Darwinibacteriaceae > Darwinibacter > Darwinibacter acetoxidans_A. The sequence continues at coordinate 2,242 of JBHGWS010000092.1, read as the reverse complement.
CGCCTTGGCCGGTCGCCGCCCCTTGGCTTGATTACGACCCGGAATTGCTGTTAATCAGCGGTACGGGCGAACTAAAAGGCGAGCTTCACGGGTCTTTGGCCCGCTTAGGCCTTGTCGAGTTTTCAGTGCCGAAAATAGAGGGGGGGAAAGCGGCGCGCTCCGTGCGTGTCCACGGCATCAGCGCAGCTGAGCTGGAAACGTTATCCCGCCGGCGGGTTTTAAACCGCTATCTGCGGGCGGTTAAAGAGCGAAACAACCGCGTCCTGTACTTAAGGCCGCTTGGTTACGAAAATTGGACTGAGTCGTTGGCCACGTTGGCTGAACTGCAAGAAAGCCTTATAAAAGCGGGTTTCGCTTTAGGGGAAGCTGAGCCTTTTCCCGCCTGGCAGGCACCTTATGTTTTAACCGCTTTGGTTTGGGCCGGTATCTGGGCCGGCGCAATTTTATTTGCCACGGCGTTTTTTTGCCGCCGGCGGAAAATTTTCTTTGCGGCCGGAATTTTCGCCCTTTTAATTACCATTATTTTAAGTTTTTACCGCTTCCAATTGGCTCAACAAGCAATGGCTTTATTGGCTGCGGTTATTTTTCCTTGTTTAACACTGCAGGTAAGCGGGGGAAAAACCCCCTGGCAGCGTTATCTTTTGATTTCCGGTGTTTCGCTTGCCGGTGCTTTCTTAGTTGTGGGCAGCTTAGGGGGGAGCGAATATTTAGTTAAACTGGCGGAATTTAGGGGAGTTAAGGTAATGCATCTGGCCCCTGTTTTATTAGTGTTTATTTGGCTGGTTTGGCCCTTAAAAAACTGGTTCAACAAAAACGTGCCCGTAAAACATTTGGCCATCGCCGCGGCCATTGGCCTTATAGGCTTGTTATATTTAAAGCGGACGGGTAATTTCGGCCTGCCCGTTTTACAGTGGGAGATTAACTTTCGGGAGTTTTTAGAAAAAACCCTGCTGGTTCGGCCCCGCACCAAAGAATTTTTATTGGGCCATCCCGCCCTTTATTTCTTCGTACACCGTCGGGATGGAAAAAAGTCGGGGGCGGCGCCTTTGGCTGTCATCGGCCAGCTTTCTTTAATCAATACTTTTACACATATTTATACTCCCCTGAAGTTGAGCCTGTTGCGCACAATTTACGGCTTGGCCCTCGGTTATTTAATCGGTTGGCTCGCCCGGCGCTTGTTTCGCCTTGGGAAGAGGTGGTTTGCAGGTGATCTTGGTCTCAGGCTATTACGGTTTTGGCAATCTCGGTGATGAAGCTATTTTAGCCGCCCTCTGTGAGGATTTAGCCCGCTTGGGCATTGAACGGGGTAAAATTGTGGTACTCAGTGCCGACCCGGCCGCTACGAAAAAAGAACACGGCACATTAAGCCTGCCTCGTTACAGCTTCTTTCAAATCCGGCGGGCACTTGGTTCCGCCCGGCTTTTCATCAGCGGCGGCGGCTCACTTTTGCAGGATATTACGAGTAAACGGAGCCTCCCTTATTATTTAGGCCTGGCGGAGTTGGCCTTTTATAAAAAAGTGCCCGTTGCCTTTTACGCCCATGGTTTGGGCCCTTTGGCCAGCGGGCCATACAGGCGGTGGGTGGCTTGGGCCTTTGCCCGCAGCGCGGGCTTTACCGTGCGGGATGAGAGCAGTGCCAATTTTTTACGCTCCTTAGGCGTTGCGGTTGCTCCTTCCTGCATCAGTGCCGATCCGGTTTATAAATGGGGGGGCCGAGGCAGCGGTGCAAAGCAGGCAAATACTGTTTTACTTAATTTACGGCCCTATGCCGGCTGGCCAAAAGAACGGCTGCTCTGGCTTGAGTTTATTCAAAAAATGCGGGCGGCGGGGCTGCGGCCGGAATTTATTCCCCTGGGGCCCGGGGATTTTGAAATAGGTAAAAGCCTGCAGGCCGGGGTGGCAGACTTACCTATCCAGCCTATTTTAAACTTACAAAACTACCGAGAGGTATTCAGCCGGGCGAAGCTCTCCGTTTCTATGCGTCTGCACGGGGTAATCTTCAGCGCCATCTGCGGGGTTTTGCCGATTGGGCTTAATTACGATCCAAAGGTAGCAGCTGCCTGCAGGCAGCTTGGCATCATCTGCTGCGAACCGGGCAGCTTGGCTGACGTAAAAGAAGCCGTTGCCGCCTCGTGGGGCGAATACGGGGAAAGGCGGCGGGCTTTAAGAAAAGCCCTTGCCAAGCTGGCGGCTTTAACCTCTTTGAACCGGCAGATGCTGGCTTCGGCCTTGAAATTGGAGT
>JBHGWS010000091.1:0-22222 GCA_041936745.1 Candidatus Darwinibacter acetoxidans | reverse complement strand
GGAGAAGAAGGGTTACCGTATTGGACGGACCAGTAGGGTTCCATGGCTTGGACTACTTCTTCCGCCACGGGAGTGGTCGCGCTGTTATCCAAATAGATTTCATTTTGCATAGGGAAACCTCCTCCGGCCAGATCTTTTCTTGGCATTCTTTATTTCTAGTATTACCCTTTGTTTCCCTCTTTTTACAGAGATGTGGTATGATTAAACCAAGTGTCGGCGGCCGCCGCCTTTTTACCTTGGCGGTTGGCTAGTATTGCCCGGCCGTAATTTTTTGCCAGAAATGGGCATGTGCGGTAGGGAAAGCTACTACCCCGGCGAAGTATGTAACGAAAGCCGAAGTTTCGCGGCAAAGCCGACTAATATGATACTGGAGGAAAAGAAATGTGGCGTAAATTGACACTGCTTACGGTTATTATGGTATTGTTGTCAGGTTGTGCCAACTATGAACGCACAGTGGTGGCGCCCAAGGAAGATTTAGGCGGCGCCAGCAGTATAGCGGTTTTGTTTTTCGATAATTATACGGATGATTACGGGATTGCTTACGAGATGGAAGAACAGATCAGCCGTAAACTATCTGAACATTATCAAGTAGTTGAGCCGGTGGAAGCGGAATGGGCTTTGGTGCGCCTTGGTTTGCGGCGCGGAGTAATGCCCACGCCCGATCAAGCGGTGCGGCTCGGTAAATTACTGCGGGTTGATGCTTTATTAGTGGGGGAACTCTCCGCCTATTTCGCGCCTGTTACTCAAACACAACCTTATATTTCCAAGACGAGGACTAACGAAGAAGGGGAGCAGGAAGTACGTTGGGAAATTTCCCGCACAACAATGGCCATGGTCGGTTTTTCGGGCCGCATCTTAAGCACCCGCACCGGTAATGTCATATACCGGGAGAGGGTTGAAGGGGAAAACACCATCGTCCATAAAGAAACGGTGGGGCATAAGTGGTATCCCGCGGGTAAGCGGCCGGATCGCATTTTCATCCCCCGTGTTTCCAACGTTGATGTACCGGCGGCGCGGGCAGCCGCTGTCAATCAGGCGGCGAACCGATTCACGGCAGATCTACTGCCTACTTACGTCTGGCGAAGGGTCCAATAAGGCCGGGCGGTTTATTTGACAGCCCGCGGTAAAAATGTTAAACTAGCGGGGATAATTGCTAATCTCATCGAGAGAGGTGGAGGGACTGGCCCGATGAAACCCGGCAACCGGCGCTGGCATGGTGCTAAATCCTGCAAAACCCATTGGGTTTTGGAAGATGAGAGATGGGCTTCAGCCTCTCTCATTCGGGAGAGGTTTTATAATTTGCAGTAAAGGTGGTTATTATGGCGGGGCGAAGATACTTATTTACTTCAGAATCAGTTACAGAAGGACATCCTGATAAAATATGCGATCAAATATCAGATGCGATACTGGACGCAATTTTAGCGGCGGACCCCCAAGCGAGAGTGGCCTGTGAAACAGCTATCTCAACGGGTCTGGTCTTAATTTTAGGCGAAATCAGCACAGAATGTTATGTGGATATCCCTAAAATTGCCCGGGATGTAGTGCGGGATATCGGCTATGATCGGGCTAAATACGGTTTCGATGCAGATACTTGTGCCGTTTTGACCGCCATCGAAGAACAGTCCGAAGATATCGCCAGAGGGGTTGAACAGGCTTTGGAGCAGCGGGCGGGCGATGCGGACGCGGCGTCTCGGCTGGGGGCGGGGGATCAGGGTGTTATGTTCGGCTATGCTTGTGATGATACGCCGGAATACATGCCGCTGCCCATCACTTTAGCCCATAAGCTGGCACAAAGATTGGCTCTGGTGCGTAAAACAAACACCCTTCCTTATCTGCGGCCTGACGGTAAAACTCAAGTAACTGTGGAGTACGATGAAAACGACCGCCCCGCGGCAATTGACAACATAATTATTGCGGCTCAGCACCATCCCGCCTGGGAACAAGAAACTATTCTGCGGGATATCCTAGAGCATGTGATCAAACCGGTCATCCCCGCCAATTTGTGGGAAGACGATCTGAAGGTGCTGGTCAATCCCACGGGCCGCTTTGTAATCGGCGGCCCTTTAGGCGATGCGGGCCTGACGGGCCGGAAAATCATTGTAGACAGCTATGGCGGCTTCGGGCGCCACGGCGGCGGTGCTTTTTCCGGTAAAGATCCTACCAAGGTTGACCGCTCCGGTTCTTATGCCGCCCGCTATGTTGCTAAAAACATCGCGGCGGCCGGCCTGGCTCGACGAGTCGAAGTACAGATAGCTTATGCGATCGGCGTTGCCCGGCCCGTTTCGCTTTTTGTGGATACATTCGGCACCGGGGTTATCCCGGACAGAGAAATAGAGGACTTGGTCAACAAAAATTTCGACTTAAGGCCTGCGGCGATTATCGAAGAATTGGATCTACTGAAGCCAATTTACCGCCAAATTGCAGCTTACGGACATTTCGGCCGCCCGGATTTGGATCTGCCTTGGGAGCGGCTGGATAAAGTCGATCTGCTGCGCAAGTAAGAAACAGGATGGGGGCCGGCCCCCATCTCTTTTTAATTAGAGTAGTCAGAAAATAGGTAATTGACAAAACCTATGTTGGAGTATATAATCATTTTGGGTCTATCATTGCAAAGGAGGATCAAAATTGAGGCGTAAGCTGTTTGCCTTAATTCTTTTCTGCAGCATGGTGGCGGCCTTGAGTGGCACTATTTGGGCTGAGGGCTTAGTAACTTTCCAAATTGAGGTGATTCCCGGTTTTACTGTTTCCTGCCCGGACACTTTGACCTTTGCCCCCATAGGCCCGGGCCAAACTACATATCAGGATTTGACAGTCACAATCTGGTCCAACGTAGATTGGGAATTATCCGTACGGATCGTCGGTGAAAACGGCGGTTTAAAAGGAGAGGCAGAGTTCGCTAAAGGAGATGATGTCTGGATTCCCCTAGACAACGTGGGACGATCGATTTTCTTAAACCAACCTTCAACGGGGCCCGGGGGCAGTGAGGTGATTATACCCTTCCGCTTTACGGGCAGTTACCAAGATACCCCCGGTGATTATTTCTTCCAGGTTGAATTTACGGTGGTGCCTGCCCTATGAGGAAGTTAGTTCTCGTTTTAACCATCTTATTTCTAGCGGCTGCGCGGTGTGGCGCAAAAGTCTCAATTTCACCGGTAATTATGACGGCAGAGGAGGTCCAAAAGGGCCAAGTGTTTAAGTTTCACTGTTCTTCCGATACCGAGGCAACGGTGGCAGTGGAATTATCTTTAGCCCTGTTTGACCAAGACAGCGCAGGACGCGTCGTCTTTTTGGAAGACGAAGGCTCCGTGCAAAAAGCGGCGGGCCTTTTGGCCTTAAACAAAGACGAATTTTATTTAGAACCTTACGGGGAAGAAACAATAGAAGTGAGCGTTCTTGCTGACTTACCTAAAAGCCTGTCAGCGGTCTTGTTCGTCAAGGCGGATCAACCGGGGATCCCAACCCGCTTGGCCGTGCTTTTACTCCTTTCTTCCAAGGGTACGGAAGATCAGGTAATTATGACGTCCTGGCGAAGAGGGGAAGAGTCCGTAGCCGTTAGGCTGGAAAACAAAGGGGATAAGGCGGGGCTTTGGCGGGGGCACCTCCTGCTTTATAACTCTCTGGGCAGCTTAGCTGCAAGAATAGATTTAGAAAGCGGCCTGGTTTTAGCGGGCCGCAGCCGCGATTTCAAAGTTAACCTGCCTGCTTGGGCATCGCGTGTCGAACTCCAACCTAAAGAGGCCGGGTTAAGCCTGTGAAGAAAATTTTCGTCTGCCTGCTGTTTGTGATCTTAAGCACAGCTGCCGGCAGCTGCGGGCCCGCCCCGATTTTTTTACTTGAGCCTTGGGAGCTTAAACATGTCGAGCTTCCCTTTGATCTCTGGCTGGAAGCGACGGGCCAGTGGGATTTGACATTCAGCGGCGGAGAAATTCAGGCGGTCTTCTCCGGGCAGGGCGACTTTCAAGGCCGTAAAACTTTGAGCGCCTGCTTTGACGGCGGGGTTTTGGGCGGCGGAAAATTTGCCATAGATGTAAGCATTGTCCTGCAGGGGGCCCAAGGAATCTTGGGCCTTCCCCTTGCGGATAAGTACTGGGTAATGCCGCTGAATACAGAAAAAGTCGCCCTCAGGGAAGAAGACGGCACAAGCCGGCCGCTGGCAAATTACGAGTGGCAGGTACTAAAAGCGGCTGAAACCGTCACCTTGGCCGCCGCGGCTTTAAAAAAACCACAGGTAAATAAAGCGGCCGCCGCCAGTGGGGCAGAAGCCCCCGAGTTTGGGAAAGTGTTCCGGTTTAGGCCCGCGGGGCTGTCTTTGGCTCCGGGGGAATTGAGGGAAATAGATGTGGTTTTTAGCGGGCCCAGGGCAGCCGCCAAACTATTCTTTGCAGTACCGGACGGTTATTATTTGTCGCCTGCCTGGTCTTTAGGAGGCAGGCAGTTAGAGTTAGAGCACTGCCCCGCCAGGGATCAGTGGTTTCTTTCGTTGCCGGCCTTGGGGCCGGGGGAAAATGTACTGCGGGGCAGCCTGCAGGCGGCTTTTCCCGCTGAAACCGCAGCAGAGCTTGCGGCATTCTTTAAGGGAGAAAAAGCGGTTCTTTCCCTTAACTCAAAAAAGGGGTGGCTGGGGCAGGATTTTTTAACAAGCGTAAAACTGGTTGAAGCGGGAAAGCCCGCGCCGGGGATCCCTGGTCTGCTGCCTGATGGCAGAACCCGCTCAACTGATGAAAAAGGGCGCCTTGTTTTCCCAAGTGACGCTTTCGGGCCCCTTTTGCCGGGAAATGATCCTAAGCAGCTTATCTGGCTTGGCGGCGCTTTGGGTACGGAGAGGGAAATCAAAGCCGAAAAGACCGGCCCCAACTATCTTTTGCCCATTTTCATGTGGGATGGGGGATTTTCCTGGCGGCTGCTGGGCAGTTTAAAAGATGTGTTTTTTGACACGGGCAGAGACGGCGGTTCAATCAGGCTGCGGGCCGGTTCGCTGCAGCTTACCGGCGGCAGAGATGTTTTCAAACTTAGTTCAGCACCGGCAGAATACCGGCACCAAGATTGGTACTGGCGGGAAGATCATTTAAGAAGGCTTATTTCTTTGCAGAAAGAGGATTGGCGCTGGGAGTTGAGCCTGCCGAAAAAGCAGCCGGAAAAACCTTCCTTTGCCCTGCATCTGGAGAAAAGAGGCTTAGCTGCCCAAGTAGGCAGCGAAGATGTGGAATTAAGCTGGGGTACCAAAAGGTGGCGGCTGGGGGTACGCTTAAAAAAACGGCAGGCTTGGGCAGCATTCCGCAGAGGGGCTTTGCGTTTAGAAATAGAGCGGGGGAAAATCAAAGCCCGCTGGCAATCGCCACGCTTGGGCCGCTGGCAGCTCAGCTATAATCGGCAGAAAATGTTTCATTTGAAAGGAGGGCAGGGGCCTTGGGAGGTTTTCGCCGCGCGGGAAAAAGGCCGCTGGCAGGCGGGGTTTAGGTTTGCTGACGCAGTTTATTCTACGCCCCCCTGGCACATCTCTTTGCAGGGGGCAGTTTTTACCGACAGGGGACTTACCTTAGCCGAAGCTGGTTTAGGCGTGGGGTACCGGATCGCAGATTTTTGGGATTTGTATTTAAAAAACACCTGGCAGCTGACGGCTCCGGCGGCTTCAGGTGCGACGCTAAATCACGCTTACGAGCTGGGGCTTGTTTTCCGGCCCGCATCTTTCGGGGCAGCACAACTTGCTTGGGCCAAAAAAGGCGGTTTAGTGCTTAGACTGGGTGTGGCCTTGCCTATAATCGAAAAATGATGAGGAGCGGGCTAACCCCGCTCCTCAGCTCCTTAAAAGACCGGTACGACGCTTCCTTCATACTTTTCCAAAATAAAGGACTTAACCTCTTCGCTGACTAAGGCTGCCGCTAATTTAAGCAGCCCGGCATCTTCTTCATCGCCGGCTCTAATGGCGAGGACGTTGACGTAGGGGGATTCGGCCCCTTCCAAAAAGATTGCGTCCCGGATAGGGTTTAAGCCCGCCTGCAGGGCGTAGTTACCGTTGATCACGGCTGCTTGTACATCGGGCAGGCTTCTTGCTAACTGAGCTGCCTCCAGCTCATGAAAGCGCAGATCAAGTTCGTTTTCAGTGATATCAAAGAGGGTGGGGGCAATACCGGCCTGCTCAGCCACTTTGATCAAACCTGCCGCCTGCAGCAGCAAAAGGGCCCTGCCGCCATTGGTTGCATCGTTGGGGATTGCAATTTGAGCACGCTTTGGCAGTTCCGCCAGAGAAGAAAGTTTGGCGCTGTAGACACCCAAAGGCTCTACGTGAATGCCTACCAGGGCGACTAAGTCAGAGCCGCGTTCTTTGTTGAAATCTTCCAGGTAAGGTACGTGTTGGAAGAAGTTGGCGGCTAATTCCCCGTCCTGCAGGGCCAGGTTAGGCCGGACGTAATCGCTGAATTCAATTATCTCCAAGGTAATGCCTTCTTTCTCCAGTAAGGGGACGACAACTTCTAAAATTTCCGCGTGGGGAACGGAAGTGGCGCCTACTTTAAGCACCGCGGCGCCGGCGGCAGCCCCCCCGGCCAACAAAACAGCTGCTGAAATCAGCAGGATGATTAAATTTCTTTGCATTGAAAAGCCTCCTCTAATTTTATCTTCTGTATAATCTTTGGGCGATTTTATCTCCCAGCATTTGAATGCCTTGAACTAAAACTACCAAAATGATTACGGTCTGCAGCATGATATCTCCCCGAAAGCGCTGATACCCGTAGCGAATGGCCAAATCACCGAGTCCGCCGCCGCCGATGGCCCCTGCCATGGCGGAGTAGCCGATTAAATTGACTGCAGTCAAGGTTACGGCCAAGATTAGGGCGGGCAGAGCCTCGGGAATTAAAACTTTGTAAATTATCTGTGGGGGCGAAGCCCCCATACTTTCCGCGGCTTCAATCACGCCGGCATCAATTTCTTTTAAGGCACCTTCCACCAGCCGGGCCACAAAAGGGACGGCCGCTACGGTTAAAGGGACTATTGCCGCGGTAGTACCAATGGAGGTACCGGCAATTTTACGGGTAAACGGAATAATAGCCACCATGAGAATTATGAAGGGGACAGAGCGCCCCACATTCACAATACCGCCCAGCACTCGATTTAAAAGAGGCTGTTCCAAAATGTGTTTTTTATCTGTCGCAGCTAAAAGAATGCCTAAAGGTAGCCCAAAAATGCAGGCTAGTACCGTGGCTGTACCCACCATTATTAAGGTTTCTAACGTTGCCTGCACCAGCATCAGCCCAACACCTCCACTTCTACCTTGTTATTTTTTAAAAACTCAACCGAACTGTCCATCTGTTCCTCTGTTCCGGCTAATTCTACGAGCAGCATCCCAAAGGGCGTTGTTTTCATGTGGTCAATTCTCCCGAAAAGAATGTTCACATCAACTTCACAGCTGCGGATCAGCCGCGAGATAATTGGCTGATGAGCCTTTCTGTCGATAAAAGTAAGGTGCAGGAGCCTGTTTTTTGAGTTTTGCAATTGGGCAGGGATCTGCGGCGCCAAAAATCCCTGCAGCATGCGTTTAGCGGCTGAAGACCGCGGCCTGGTGAACACATCCACTACCGGCCCTGCTTCGTGTAAAAACCCATCGTCCAATACCGCAACTTGATCGCAAATTTCTTGGATCACCGCCATTTCATGTGTGATTAAAACAATGGTTAACCCCAAAGTATTGTTGATTTTCTGCAGAAGCTGCAGCACTGACTTTGTCGTTTCCGGGTCCAATGCGGAAGTTGCTTCATCGCAGAGAAGCAGTTTTGGTTCCGTCGCCAAAGCCCGGGCGATGCCTACTCTTTGTTTCTGCCCGCCGCTTAATTGATTGGGGTAAACGTCGGTTTTATCAGCCAGGCCGACCAAATCCAAAAGATCGGTGACTTTAGTTTTGATCCTGCTTTTTGCTTCGCCCGCAATTTCTAAAGGAAAGGCTACGTTGGCGAAGACTGTGCGGGAATTTAATAAATTAAAATGCTGAAAGATCATGCCTATCTTTTTGCGCTCCCGCCTCAATTCTTTTGCCGATAAGTCATTCATCAAGACCCCATCCACCCAGACCTCACCTCGATCGGGGCGCTCTAACATGTTAACGCAGCGGACTAAAGTAGATTTGCCCGCACCGCTCTGGCCGATAATCCCGAATATTTCGCCGGCCGGGATATCCAGTGTAATCCCCTTGAGGGCATGCACCGCCGTTTTTCCCGGAAAAGTTTTTTCTACTCCTACAAAGCGAATCATGGTGTGCCTCCCTTAAATAAGAAAAACCTCTTCCCGAAAGAAGAGGTTCACACAGGTATAGTCATACCAAAATAATGACCCCTCTTATCTTTCCGGAATCTTCCAGCAGGAATTGGCACCTTGTGGCTCTAACACCACCGGTTGCCGGGTTTCATTGGGCCAGTCCCTCCACCACTCTGGATAAGAGTTAAAAAGCGTGCTATAATTAATATTAACACTAAGTATAGTCGGGTTCAATCCTTTTGTCAACACTAAATTGATGGGGAGGATGCCTATGGTTGATCGGATTTTGTCCACGGGTGCGTTGGAGAAAATCTTGGAAGAGACTTTGGGAGCCCTGGAAGACGGGCGCAACCAGATTTACGAAGTTGCTGAAACTGCCAGGCAGGAGCGGGACAGGACGGAAGAAACCTTAAACGGTGTCCGCCAGGAAATGGACCAAGCGATTTATGATGTAGAATATTTAAGCAGGCAGTTTACACTGGCGCGTCAGCGCCTTTACAATGTGAGTAAAGATTACGATGACTATACTGAAGATGAAAAAAGGCGGGCTTACGAAGAAGCTAACCGCCTGCGGGAACAGCTGGCCTTGGCCAGGGAAAGGGAACAAAGTTTGCGTGTCCGCCGGGACAGCTTAGAGCAAACCTTTGCCAAACTGCAGGAAATAGTGGAAAAAGCTGAACGGTTAGTTTCCCAAGTGGGCGTCGCCTTAAATTATTTAGCAGGGAATCTGCAGGATGTGGATAAAGAAATAAAGAATATCCAAATCCGGGAACAGCTGGGCCAGGAGATTCTCAAAGGTCAGGAACATGAGCGCAAGCGGATGGCCGGTGCACTGCACGATGGGCCCGTGCAGGACTTGGCTAATGTGATTGTCCAGATCGAGATCTGCGAGCGGCTTTACGATACGGGGCGCCAGACAGAGGCTCGGGAAAGTTTCGGCGGTTTAAAAAGCATCGTCCAAAACAGCATGAAGGACATGCGGCGCATCATTTACGATCTTAATCCCATGACTTTAGAAGATCTGGGGTTGGTGGCCACAGTGAAAAATCTCCTGGAGGAATTGGAAAAAACAAGCGGAATCAAAACATATCTTAACGTTTTGGGAGACGAGAAGCGCCTGGAATCTAACATAGAATTGAATTTATTCCGTACCATCCAAGAAGCGCTGAATAATTCCCGAAAACACGCTAAACCGGAAACGATTGAAGTAACCTTTGAATATTTGGCTCACCAGGTCAACGTGGAGGTTAAAGATGACGGTATTGGTTTTTCTTTGGAGAAAGCCCAACACAAAATCGGCAGCGGCAAACATTTTGGGCTGCTGAGCATGCAGAACCGGATCAAAATCATAGGCGGGACGCTGCGCATTGCGGCGGAGCCAGGAAAAGGAACAAGGATCTTGTTAAAAACACCTTTTGGCGGCACGTAGAATGGGGGCAGTTTCATGAAATCTATTGAAGTACTGATCGCTGATGATCATCCTCTTTTAAGGCAGGGCTTAGTTAAACTGTTAGATTTGGAAGAAGAAGTGGTTGTGGTGGGACAAGCCCGCAACGGCGAAGAAACGCTGCAGAAGGCGGAAGAACTGCAGCCGGACGTAGTCCTGCTGGATATTAACATGCCCGGGATGAACGGGATCGAGGTGGCAAAAATCCTCAGGGAAAAGCACCCCGCTATCCAAATCCTGGTACTGACCATTCATGACGATGAGTCGTATGTGAATGAGATGATTAGAATTGGTGCCAGCGGTTACCTGCTCAAGGATGCGGAGCCGAGCCAAGTGGTCCAGGCGATCAAGAAGGTGTTCTCCGGTGAAACAGTTTTTCCAAGCCACCTGATGGAAAGGGTTATGGAACACTATTATCAACTGGAGATAGAATACGGGAGGATGAAAACAGCGGCGGCTTTAAATGAACTTTTGACGGTGCGTGAAACGGAAGTTTTGCGCTGTATTGTCGAGGGGATGAGCAACAAAGAAATTGCCAACTGTTTACATATAAGTGAGAAGACGGTGAAGAATCACGTCACTAATTTACTGCGGAAGTTGGACGTGGAAGACCGCACGCAGGCGGCGGTTTATGCCGTGAGCAAAGGTCTTCTGCCTACTGACTAGTTTCCGCCAGTTTGCCCAAAAACTCCAGGCCGTTGATTAAAAGTCGAAAACGGCAGCCTAACACGGCAGCGGCTTCTTTAGACATCTCCATCCTCTTTAAATAGATTTCAAAGAAGTCCATAATCTGGCAGATTGTTTGATCGAAGGAGATTTCCAGGGTAATCGTCTTAAGATTTTTTTCTACATATAAGTTGGTGTCCGTAATAGCCATATTAACCCTATCGTGAATGCCCGGCCTGCCCTTACTCTCCTGCTCATTGGCCCGAGTCCTGTGGGCATCGCTTTTGTCAGCTAAGATTAAAGCGGCTGTAATGGGGCTGACCACCTGCCCAATCTCTTCTTCGTGATTGGCGATGGCCGTGGTAATGGTACATATTTCATCTAAATCCATGCCTAAATTGCGCAGCTCGTAGTAAACGAGGTTGGCACCGGAAATGCCATGGTTTTTACGGTTATAAATATTGCCCACATCGTGTAAATAACCGGCTATGGCCCCCAGTTCTACTGTGCGCTCATCATAAGCCAGCTGCTCGAGGATGGCGGCGGTCTTGCGGGATACGTAAGAAACATGGCGCAGCCCGTGATCGGTAAATCCTAAAGACCGCAGATAGGCGTTTGATCTTTTAATCAAAGTGATGAAGGTCGGGTCTTTTTTTATGTCTTTTAAGGTAATCACAATCTCACCTCCTTTAAGTTTTACCTTCACTTATATCACAAAAAAGGACAGCATACAAGTAAATTTTAGCCGATTTGCCGTCAGCGGGGCGGGATGGCAATTCCGGGGTGGATGAGACCATACACACCGCCAAGCTGGTTTTGAAAAATCTCCGCTTTAAATCGGCTCCCCCTCCGAAAAGGAGTCTTGGAACAAACCTAGCCATGGCGGGGGTTAAACTAGACCCGGGACGAGCCTCCGCTGCAGTGGGCGGCCCCGATCCAGGGAAATCACGAGGCTTGTGGAAGAGGCCGCAAAGTGCAGCTAAGATTCATTCCGGGCCACACTGTACAAAGGCGGTCAAGATGATATGGAAAGCTTTAGTTTGGGGTTTTCTAAAGCTGGATCCTGTCAGCTCACTGCCTTGGTTGTTTGGCTTCGATTTGTTTCATCTTTTTTTGTTTAAGAGAAAATATTTACAGAATTGCAGGTAGCGTGTCAATCCGGCCGGGAATTTAAAATACGCGGATTAGAACCGGGCGGGAACGCAAAATTAGGGCAATGGTCCCGGCGGAAAGGGACCATTGTCCGATTTTAATCTCACCTCCAAGCTGGTAAACTAAGCTCAGATAGTTGCTGAAGAAAAGACGGTAGCCACCCCCAAACCCCGACCCCCGGCTATCGTCTTTCTTAAATCCGGGTCCCAAGCCGACCGGGACCTTAGTCCAGTGTTAATGTGAAAAAATCTATGATACACTTTCATTGAAATAGAATATTTAAAATTCTAGAGAAGACGACGGCCACCCCCAAACCCCGACCCCCGGCCGTCGTCTTTACTAGTTGTCCTGATTTTGGACACTAAACCGCCAAGTAGAATATAATATCGTAGCCATTGACAAGATCGGGTAGGGGGCGGTTGCATGGAAGGCAAAAACCTTTCTCTCCTTACCCCACGGGAGTGCGAGGTGTTAAGATTAATAGCCCGGGGGCTCGCTAACGGGGAAATAGCTGAGGAATTATTCATCAGTAAACACACCGTGAAAAATCATGTGAGCAGCATTTACAAAAAACTCGGGGAAAACGACAGGACCAGAGTGGCCCTTTTGGCTATTGAAGCGGGGATTTTAGATTAAAGTGGCTAAGACGACATTTATCGTTGGATAGATGTCGTTTTCTCTTTTAAAAGCAGGAGCCCGCGGCAGTTTCAGCGAACTGTTAATTCCCCAGGGTTAAGGAGAGCTATGCAGAAACTACAAGTCTATATCGTTGTCAGCGGCAGACGTGGCGAAGCCCATCTGACCCGCAATCCTGAGCATCTTAACCGGGCGAAAACTATTATTGTCAGCGAGCCCCAACCGAGCTGGCAGGCTTACTTGGCCCTGAGGCAGTGGGAAAAAAGGCTCCAGGGCAGGCTGAAACAGTTTTGGCTCCGCTTTGCTGCCCTGCGGTACGTTGATCACCCTCCGCTCCGCTGCAGTGAAAAAACCACCGCCGGCCCAGTTTTAGATGACATCGTCAACCTTGTCAGCGGTTACCTTATAACAGAAGAAAGGCTTTTTAAAACTCTGCGCGCCAGAGGGTTTTGGCCCGCTGATTTAAGCCGGGCTTTGGACCGGGGCGTACAAAAGGGGATTTTAAAGCAGCTGCCCGGCATCAGACAGGAGCCCTGGGGGCGCCAACTCTGCTCTCGCTGCGGCGGCGTTGATATCATCCGGCAGCCCTGTGCAAACTGCGGTTTAAAAGACTGCCCCCTCTGCCGCACCTGCTCGGCTATGGGTGCCAACCGGGGCTGTACTACACTCATTACGGCACAAGAAGCGGGTGGAGAAAAAGAAGCATCCCCCACGCCCCTGTCTCTAACTTACGACCTGACTCCCAGGCAGGCAGAAGCTGCAGAAAAACTTTTAGAATTTTGGCAAGGCAAAAAAAAGCGAGCCCTCCTTTGGGCTGCCTGCGGCGCGGGTAAAACAGAAGTTTCCTTTCCTTTAATCCAAAAGGCGTTAAGCCAGGGGGAACGGGTCCTTTTTGCCATTCCCCGGGCTGATATTGTCAGAGAAGTGGGAGAAAGGCTTCGCCAAGCCTTCCCCAAAACAAGCGTGGCTGTCCATTACGGCGGCCAACCGCTCTTTGCACCGGGGAAGTTAGTTGTGGCCACAACCCACCAGGTCCTCCGTTTTTACAGGCGTTTTGGCCTCATAGTTCTCGACGAAGTGGATGCCTTTCCCTACCGCGGCAGCGAGATGCTGCGGTTTGGCCTGCAAAGATCACTGGCTCACCGAGGTAAACTGGTGGAAATGACCGCAACGCCCCAATCTCTGCGCCAGCGGGCCGAATTAATCACCATTCCCGTACGGTTTCACGGGCAGCCGCTGCCGGTGCCCGCGATCAAAATTTCCCCTCTGCCGGCCTGGGACGAACTATCGCTGAAAGAATTTCCCGCCTCTGTCTTGGAACTTGTAGAGAAGGGGGAGCACCCTTGGCTGGTTTTTGCCCCAACCATTGCCGCCTGCGAAGCCATTTACAAACTGCTGCGGTCTGCAAGCGGTAAAAGGGTAGGCATCTGCCACTCCAAGCACCCGCAGCGCCTAAACACGATCAGCCGTTTGCGGCAGGAAACCCTGGATATAGTCGTGACGACTTCTGTGTTGGAGCGCGGGGTTAATTTCCCCCGCATAGGTGTTGTGGTTTTGTATGCGGAACATGCAGTATTCAGCGCGGACACTTTGGTTCAGATTGCCGGCAGGGTGGGCCGTACCGCAGAGTCACCGGGGGGCACGGTGCTTTTTTTGGGCAGGCAGAAAACCAGTGATATGCGGCGGGCAGTGCACTTGATCCGCAGGCTTAACGAGGAGGCGGCCCGCCGGGGGCTGTTGGCAGATGAAACTTCTTAATTGGCTGCGGGCTCTGGACGATTTGATCTTTCCCCAAGTCCCCCTTTGTGCTTTTTGCCGAGAACGCAATATTACGGCGGCGGGCTGCTGCGGCAGCTGCCTTGCTTCTTTGGCGATCAACTGGCAGGCGGGGCAAGCACACGGCTACCCTTATTATTCTCTCCTGCCCTATCAAGGCTTTGCCAGGGCTAAGATTCATAAAATGAAATACCTTGCGGGTTTTGAGATTGCCCAAACTTTCGGCTTTTTAATGGCGTTGGCACTGCGGGAGGAACCCGAATTGAACAAAATCGATTACTTAGTGCCTGTGCCCCTCCATTTCAGCCGTTTTTCCCAAAGGGGATTTAATCAAGCCGCCGTAATTGCCGATAATATAAGCAGAGGTTGGGGGAAAACGGTGTTTGACGGCGTAATCCGGCTTAAAAAGACAGACGCGCAGGCCAAGCTCAGCCTGCAGTTGCGCCAGGCGAACTTAAAGGGTGCTTTTGGCCTGCTGCCCGGGCACAGCCTGCAGGGGAAACGCTGTTTAATCATTGATGATGTAATCACTTCCGGCTTTACGTTTCAAGCCATGGCACAGCTGATTGTCAATTACGGGGGAAAGCCTCAAGGCGCCTTTCTAGCTCGGACACAAAATCGAGGAGGATGAAAAATGCTGCGAAATTGTGAAAACTGTAATCGGGTTTTTGCCCACCCCACCCGCCTTTTATGCGACGCCTGCTACCAGGAGGAACAAGATGATTTTACTGCCGTAAAAGAATATCTGCGGGAAAACCCCAAAGCAACCATTGGGGAAGTGGCTGAGAAAACCGAAGTCGACCTTGAGACAATTTACAAATTCATTAGGCAGGAAAGGCTCGATATCATTCCCAGCGATATCAAATTCCACTGTGAGATCTGCGGGGCAGAAATTGAGGGCGGCCGGGTCTGCTCTAAGTGCCGAGCGGAATTCAGAA
This sequence comes from Candidatus Darwinibacter acetoxidans, assembly GCA_041936745.1. Lineage (GTDB taxonomy): Bacteria > Bacillota > Limnochordia > Darwinibacteriales > Darwinibacteriaceae > Darwinibacter > Darwinibacter acetoxidans_A. The sequence goes on along the minus strand of JBHGWS010000091.1, from coordinate 7,363 downwards.
AAACTAAAGAATCGGGTGAAAAGCCGGCAGAAGAAACGGTGCGGGAGCGAAGCAGAATTCGCTATCTGGATCAAATTAGAAGAAAAAGGTAGCTAAAGTCTTGCTCTAGATCTGCCGAAGAAAGAAGTAAGGGAAGAAAGGGGTTTAACCATGATTATTTCTAACAAAGCTGTGCAGCGCATTGCGCAGATTTATCAAGAGCAAAAGCAGATCAGCCGGGCACGGCAAAAAACTGCGGATGTGTCCTTCAGCGATGAAGTTGAACTGTCCGCGGAAGGTAAAGAAATGCAGGTAATGCTGCAGAAACTGAAAGACGCCCCGGCGATTAGACCCCAGGCAGAGGAGATTAAAAAGGCGCTTAAATCCGATACTTACGAGATTTCAACGCGGCAGATTGCCCGGGGAATCCTCAAATCATTTGATAGAGGTTGATGCTTGTGGATTTAATGCAGGATTTAATCTGTGTTTTGGAAACGGAAAACCGGCTGCTGCAAGAGTTGATTGGGCTGGGCAGCAAGAAGCGGGAAAACATTAACGATGCCAAGGTGGTGGCGGATTGCGCTGCCCAAGAACAAGGCGTTTTAGTTGAGCTGGAAAAAACGGACGGGGAGCGCAGGCTCCTTTTCGATGCGTTGGGCCTGGCGGCAGACCCCGCCAACTGGCGGCTTAATGCAGAGGCGGCGAGGCAGGCAGAGTTAGCCTCCCTCATCGCGGAGCTAGCGGAGAACCTGGCCGCCTTACAAGCATTAAACCATGTCAACCAGCAGTTGTTGGCGGAATCTCTGGCTTATGTGCAGTTTTCCTTAAATGTCCTTGTCGGTGACGACAACCAGGCAACCTATGCCCCAACGGGCGCCAGCTCACAGGTGAAAACGATTTTTGACCGAAAGGTGTAATAAAGATGAGGACAACTTTCAGCGGAATTTCCATAGCCCTGCGGGCATTACAGGCCCAGCAGATATCTTTAGATGTTACGGGCCATAATGTGGCTAATGCCAACAATCCTAATTTTTCGCGCCAAAGTGCAGTGCATGCCGCAACCCGGCCTTTTCCCATGCCTATGCTCGGCCACACGCCTTCCGGCGGCCAGTTAGGCACGGGAGTGGAAATCAGCCAAATTACGCGTCTGCGCGATAATTTCGTGGAAATGCGCCTGCGGCAGCAGTTCCACAGCCTAAAATATTGGGAAAGCTTGCAAGATGGCTTAACCCAAGTGGAGCTTTTCTTCAATGAACCGACAGAAAACGGTATCCACGCCGCTTTAGATCATTTCTGGGATTCCCTGCAGGATTTAAGCCGGGAACCGGATTTTGATTCTGTGCGGGAAGTAGTGGTGCAGAGGGCGCAGGTTTTAGTTGAGGCGATCCACAACACCAGGGAACAGCTGCAGAATTTAAGGGAAAACGTCAACACCAATATCCCCATTAAAGTAAGCGAAATTAATTCACTGTCGGCTCGCATTGCCGATTTAAATGTCCAAATAGGTAAAATCAGTGCGACAGGCAGCCTGCCCAACGATTTGCTGGATACAAGAGATGCTCTTTTAGAAGATCTTTCTAAATTAGTGGATATTGAAGTTATCCAGGACCATGCCAATATGGTGAGCGTAACGGTAGGCGGCGCCAGCCTTGTGCACCGCAGTACTTCTTACGGCATGACGACTAACAGTGTGGCCAATAAAGACCAGGGTTACGAAAAAAACGAAATCTTCTGGGCCGCCACCGGTGCACCGGTGGAAATCCGCGCCGGCGAGCTGGGCGGCTTACGCCAACTGCGGGATGTGGAAGTCCAGCACTTTATAGATGAGCTGGATGAATGGACTTTAAACTTTGCAAATGAATTCAACCGCATTCATAACGAAGGTTACGACTTGGCGGGACATGGTGGTTACAAGCAGGGTGTTGAAGGAAAATATAGGCTGGACTTTTTTGAATTTAAAAAATCGGCAGATACGGAAGATGCGGGCGAGTTTGCCGCTTTAAACATCATCGTCAACTCAGAAATTGCTGCCGATGTTGAGCTGATTAGAGCCGCTTACCTAGAGGGCGGCCTACCGTCGGGAGATGACCCCGTTGCTGACTTTGGAGCAGGCAACGGTTTAAATGCCCTGCGGCTTGCCCGCTTGCGCTTTGAGCCGCCTGCAGGTGGCGAAGTCACCTTAGGGGAATCTTTTAACTCCATTATTTCCGCCCTGGGAGTGGTAACGCAAAAGTCGCTTAAAATGGTGGAGAACGAAGAAGTTTTAGCAAACCATCTCACCAATTTAAGAGAATCGGTCTCAGGTGTCAGCCTGGATGAAGAAATGGCCAATATGATCCGTTTTCAACATGCTTACGGTGCCGCGGCCCGCATGATGACCGCTGTCGATGAAACCTTAGATGTGATCATTAACCGCTTAGGCATAGTCGGGCGTTAGGGGGTTTTCCAATGCGTATTACCAATCGGACAATGAGCAATAATTTACTTTTAAACCTGCAGAGGAGTATGTCCCGCCTGGATCGTTTAAACAGCCAGCTGGGCTCAAAAAAACAGATTAGAGTGCCCTCAGATGATCCGGTCAAAGCCGGTGACATCTTGCGTATGCGCACATCTTTACGAGAAACAGAACAATATGTGCGCAATACGGAGAGCGCCGCTTCTTGGCTGGAGTCGGCCGATATAGTGTTAAAAGATGTCATCAGCGTTATCCACCGGGCTAAGGAATTAGCAAACCGGGGTGCGTCAACTCATCTCGATGACACTTCCCGCCGGGCTTTAGCCGATGAAGTCTATCAGCTGCACGATAATCTGATTCAGCTTGCCAATTCCACCCACGGCGGCCGCTACTTATTCGGCGGCCATCAGACCCAAAGCCCGCCTTTTGTCATTAATGGCGCGGAAAATGCCGATGAAAACAACGACGATGGGGAAGAGGGGGCTAATCAGGGCGGCATTCCTTCTATTGATTTTAAAGGAGACGACAAGGCCCTGGAGTTTGAAATCGGCGTAGGCATAACTATGGGTGTGAATATGAAAGGGAGAGATCTTTTCCAGCCGGTTTTTGACGCTTTAGTTGAGTTACACAGCAGTTTAACGTCAGACAGCGGTAAAGAATCGGAAGTTATGGGGGATTTAGATACCGCTCTTGATGGGGTTTTGCGGCAGGTTTCCGAATTGGGGGGCAAGCAAAACAGAGTGGAGCTGGCCCACGAACGCTTATTGGATCTGACATTGAATGTGCAAAAGCTCTTATCCGAAACCGAGGACCTGGATTATGCTGAGGCGATTATGCATTTGAAAATGGAGGAGTTTTCTTACCGCACCGCTTTGTCCGTAGGTGCCCGGATTATCCAGCCATCTCTAATAGACTTCCTGCGCTAGGGTAAAGCCCATGTTTATAACCATTAGGACAACTTACCCACAGGTGCGAATTGAGAATGAATGGCCCTTAATGGAAATTAAGCAGCAAGTCTCCCAGATACAGATTGAACGGAGCGGGCCGGAAATAAATATTGAGCAGGCAGAATGCCTAAATGAGCTTGGTGCGGGCAGTTATGTTGACTTAAGCCTTCAGATCAGGCAGGCAGCTTATGAAAAAGTGCTGACAGCTATCGCAGCTTTAAGCCGCGAAGGCGATGAGGTTATGGCCAAGGCCGGCCGTTTTCAAGAGCGCATGATTTTTTCGGAAATTTACTCGGCCAGGATGGCGGCGGAAATTCCCGAATTGAATATAGAGGCGGCTCCGCGTACCAGGCCCAAAATCGATTTTCATTACGAAATGGGGATTAGCTGGGCGGCGGGAGGAGCAGAAATTGAATACCGGGGCAGCCCTCCTCGGATCAGCTGGGAGATGGGTGCAGTCCGCATTCAAGTTGAACAGGCAAGCAAAGAGGGGTGGATAGGGTGAAATTACAAACAAGGCTCGGTACCTTGGAAATAGAGGAAAAAGATATCATCACTTTTCCAGTCGGGCTTTTGGGGTTTTCCGAATATCATCGTTACGTTCTGGTGGAGCGGGAAGAAGGGTTTTTCAACTTCTTACAATCCGTGGACGAACCGAGTTTAACATTTGTGCTGATGCTGCCGGAGTTGGTCTGCAGAGATTATTCCGTAAAATTGAAACAAGAAGAAATTGATCTGCTCCAGCTGACATCGCCGGATGATGGCAGAGTGTACGGGATTGTCACTATTCCCGACAATTTAGCTGAAATGACGGTTAATCTGCAGGCACCCCTAGTTATAAATATGAAGGAAAAACAGGGCGCCCAAATTGTGGTGGCGGAAGGCTCTTATCATACAAAGCACAATGTCTTGGCGGAAATGCATAAAAACGCCTTCTTACAGCGTAAAAAATCCCGGGAAGAAGATCCTGTGCCTCCCGAAGAAGTACGGGAATCGGTCTAAATAACCGCTGATTCGGAAAGAATAAGGTCCAGGGAGGGACGAGGCTATGTTGGTTTTAACACGAAAAGTGGATCAGAGTATTATGATTGGCGATCATATTCGTATAGTTGTGGTAGATGTCCGCGGTGAACAAGTTAAATTGGGCATTGATGCTCCCCGGGAAATCATGGTCCACCGCCAGGAGATCTATCAGGAGATCCAGGCGGAAAACCGGCGAGCTGTTTTAGATAAGGAAATCGATTTGGAGGCCTTAGAGCGCATCGTCCGCGATTCCCAATCTTAATTATAATCTGGCTAAAAGCCTGCTCACTCTTGATGGGTGGCTACTATCTCATAGCGCGAGGTGATTTTATGAGTTTACGGGTGCGCGGTTCCCAGGATGTGGTTAACACGGATTACGTGGCCGGTGCCGAGTCGGCGAGAAAAGAAAATGCCGCCACAGCCGAACGACAAATAGTTGAAGCCCGGGAAAAAGCCGCGGTTGAAGAGGAAGTACCCCGTGAGGACCTGGAATCGGCGATAGAGAGGATTAACGGGGCCATGGAATTTATCAATAAGGGACTGAAGTTTTCCGTTCACGAGGGGGCGGAAAGGATTATGGTGGAAGTGATTGATAAAGCTACTAACGAAGTCATTAAAGAAATTCCGCCGCGGGAACTTTTAGAAACTCTGGCTCTCATCCGTGAGATGGTAGGGCTGTTAATTGATGCGTGGGCGTAGGGGATAAAGGGGGTACATCATGAGTGTTCATGCTTATCAAGCCTATCGGCAGACGCAAATAGCTACGGCATCGCAGGGCGAGCTGTTATTAATGCTTTTTGACGGCGCGATCCGCTTTGCCAAACAGGCCAAGGAACATATGGAAGCGGGCAAGATCGAAGCAGCCCACGAAAAACTGCTTCGTACACAAGCCATTATTAATGAACTTGAACTTTCCTTAAATCTTGATGTGGGGGAAATTGCCCATAATTTACAGCGCCTCTACGGTTATGTCAACGACCTGCTGATCCAAGCCAACGTTAAAAAGGACCCAACCAAGGCGGCAGACGCTTTAAAAATGCTGCAGGAACTGCGGGACACATGGGAATCGGTGGTGTCCCAAACAAAATGACCGCTATTAGGGGTAAAATGTTGGGGGAATTAGCCGCGGTTTATAAAAAACAGGCGGGAATTTACAGCCGCATGAAGGAGATAGGGCCCCAGGAGAAAAAACTGATTGAGGCAGGCCGTTTAGATGATCTTCTCCAAATTTTGGAACAAAAACATACCCTTTTAACCAAAGCCGCCGCCCACGAAGGGAAGCTGCGGCAGCTGCAGGCAGGCCTGGCGGCTCAGTTTGAGATCGCGGAATTTTCAATCCCGCGCTTACAAGAAGCCGCGCCCGCCGTTTACCAAAAGGAGTTGGCGGCCTTAGAAAAACTGCTTGCAAGCTTTATTCCACTTCTTGAAGCGTTGGAAAAGCAGGAAAAGGAAAATGAACTTTTACTGAACAAGTATATTTCCCGGGCGAAAAGCCTGCTGGAAGATCCCGCAAAGGCGGCCAGGGCAGGCAAAGCGTACGGGTTTAAGGACACTTAGCGCCTCCGCCAACTCTTGACAGGACGCTGCCGATTGTGTTACAGTAAGCTTACCGGAGAGGTTGCGGCCGGAGTTTTAAAGTAGGAGGAATGTTTAATAATGCTGGGAACAGTTAAGTGGTTTAATGCTGAAAAGGGATATGGATTTATTGAACGTGAGGATGGAGAAGGGGACGTGTTCGTGCACTTTTCGGCAATTCAAGACGAGGGCTTTAAAACTCTCCAGGAGGGCGAAAGCGTCGAGTTCGACATAGTCGAGGGCGACAGAGGGCCGCAGGCTTCAAACGTTGTGAAAGTGTAAAACGGACAGACTGGGTGAGAACCCAGTCTTTTTTAGTAAGAAGAAGGATTAACCGTTTTTTAAGGGTAATATTAGGAACATAGATCACTACAGCTGGCATCGAAGGAGTGAGTTGAGTGGACACAATCAGAATCAATGTTTCCGGCAAAAATTTGGAGGTTACCCAGGCTTTGCGTTCCTACGCGGAAAAGAAAGTGGCTAAGGTGGAAAAGTACCTTAACCAAAATCAGACGCTGTCGGCGGAAGTAATGCTCCGGATTGAGCGGGGAATTCATATTGCGGAAGTAACGATGAATCTATCTGGGATTATTCTTCGAGGCGAAGGTAAAACCGCTGATATGTACACATCCATAGACGCGGCCACAGATCGGATTGAACGTCAGTTTAATAAATATAGGACGAGAATTAACCGTAAGATCCACGGGCCGAAGCTGGGAGAAATTGTCCCGCCTATACCGGATAAAGACAAGGGCCCCCGTATTGTGCGCACCAAGCGCTTTGCCCTAAAACCGATGGATACGGAAGAAGCCGTGATGCAGATGGAACTTTTGGGGCATGACTTTTTCGTTTTCACCAATGCGGATACGGATGATGTCAACGTGGTTTATAAACGGCGTGACGGCAATTACGGGTTAATCGAACCGGCGTATTAAAATGGCACAAGTCACTTTAGTTATTTTCGAAGGCGGTCCCATCAACAGTGAGTTGGAAGAGAAAATGCACCGAGTCCGCCGGGGGATTGTCCTGGATTTGATTAATAAAGCAGGAGAGGCAGGCTTTGAGCGCATCATTTTAGCTACCTCTTATCCCGAGTTTGGCAGGAGGGTTGCGGAACTGGGTGTGGAAGTTGCCGTTGATAATGAAAGCGGCGAAGAACCATTTCATTTCGGCCGGCATTTGTGGGCTCTTGTGCAGCGCTATGGCTTAGAAAAAGTTGTCTACATGGGGGGAGCTGCTGCTCCCCTAGTTTCTTGCGGGGAACTAAAGTACATTCGAGAAATACTGGCAGAAAACGAAAAGATACTGGTGGCCAATAACTTCTATTCTGCGGATATAGTTGGCTTTACCCCCGGCAGCATGTTGGGGGAAATTAACCTGCCCG
>JBHGWS010000090.1:0-3332 GCA_041936745.1 Candidatus Darwinibacter acetoxidans | reverse complement strand
TCATCCAAAATTAAAAATTCCGCCCCGGCCATTAAAATGGTGCAGAGGGCAAGCCTCTGCTTTTCGCCGCCGCTTAAGCGGTAAACGCTGCGCTTCTTTAAACCGTCCAAGCCAAACTGCCGCAAAAGCCTAGCGGCCTTTTTTTCCGCCGCCTGCAGATCTCTGCCTAAAAGATTGTCGATGAAGGTCATTTCTTCCCAGACGGTTGGGGCAAAAAGCTGCCAAGCGGGATCTTGGTAGAGATAACCTACCTTTTTGCCGATTTTCCCCAAAGGCCAGCCGCCCGCGTTTTCACCCGCCAGGTACAAACTGCCCCGCTGCGGTTTCAAAATGCCGCACATCAGCTTAGAAAGAGTAGTCTTGCCGCTGCCGTTAGGCCCCGTTATCAAGCTGAGCTCGCCAAAGTTAAACTCCAGGTGGGGGCAGAGCAGGGTAAAATCCCCTGCCGGGTATTGAAAGCTGACATCAAAAAGTGCCACAGCAGCCTTCATACGGGCACCTCCCGGATCTGCCCCCCTGCCAAATGATAAGCGCGCCGGGCAAGCTCAAAGCCCTCTTCCCCATTATCAATCAAAAAAATGGCCGTGCCTTTAACCGCCTGCCGGCGGATCAGCTTTTTGACCCGCCTTGCCGCGGAAGCATCGAGCTGGGAAAATACCTCGTCTAAAATCAGAATTTTAGGTTCCAAGGCCAGTGCCGCAGCAAAAGCTATCAGCTGTTTTTGACCCAAGGAAAGAGTTCTTGTTTCTGCCCGGCGGTAAGCACTCATGCCTACCGCCTGCAGGGCATTTTCAATCCGCCTGCCTATTTCTTCCCGGGGCAGGCAGAGGTTTTCCGGCCCGAAAGCAATCTCATCTTCCACAGTGGGGAAGAAAAGCTGGGCCGCGGGGTTTTGCCAGACCACACCCACTTTTTCGACGCAGCGTGCCAAAGAAAGATTTTTCATGTTTTCGCCAAACAGAAAAACATCCCCTGTCAGCTCCCCGCGGAAAGAACGGGGAATGATGCCGGAAAGGATGTGGGCAAGCGTAGTTTTACCGGCACCGGAAGGCCCCCTTAAAAGCACACATTCCCCCGGTTTGACAAAGATGTTTGCCTGTTTTAAAAGAAACGGGCCCCCGCCGTAACGAAAATTAAGCAGGCGCCCCTCCAAAGCCTTCACTTAACTACAATCTCCTCCACCGATTTGACCCAGCGCTGGGCAAATTCCGTGTTCGGCAGAACTAAGTAATAAGGGCCGGAACCGCCATCGCTCATGGGCTTTAAAGTTTCGCCGTTCATGGCAACCGCCAAATAGGCGTTTTTTTCCGCCAGCACTTCCTCACCGGTAAGTGCCGAGGCGTAACCATCCAAAGAAGTAACCTGGATCGTAGAGTCAGCTTTTATCTCCACATCGTATTTGGAAAAAATCAAACGGAGCTCCACACCTGTAAAGCTGACCGGCGTGGTCCCGGTTTTGGCAGACCTCATCACAGTCTCAAAATCGACCGGGGCAAGGGCCGCTATGTCCGCCGCACTCACCTTATAGCGGTTTTCACCTTGTATTAAAACAAACTGGGCCGTTTTTTCCAGCTCTTTTTTCCGATCTAAATCGCCCGCGTTCAAATAAGCCAGTGCCGCAACTGCCAGGACAAGCAGAGTTACGGTGAGGCTAATGGCCAAAGTTTGCTTCCCAAGCCTTTTTGTCATCTTTTCAATCTTTCCCTTCTTTAAGTTCTAAAGAATATCCAACTTTTCCACGTTACGCGTCACAACATTCGCCACCAAGCCTCCCAGTCCGCCTGAAAGGGCCGCAACCGAAATTGAAAGCAGCAGGGGGACTAAAGGCAGTTTGAAGATCACGAAATTGACAGCGAAACTTCCGGCCATGTTGGCCGCCATCCCCGCCACAAAACAGCAGAGGGCGCAGCAGCCTCTATGCCTGCTTAAAAAAAACCATGCTTCCACTGCCAAACCGGGTAAAGTGTAGGTCAATAAACTTGCGGCACCGTGTGAGCCGAAAGAGCCCGTGATGGTCACTAAGGCTGCCTGCAGCAGTGCAACCATCAGGGCGGCGCCCCTTTTTTTGGTAAGGGCCGCGCCCAACACTAAAAACATCATATAAAAGCCGCCGGCCAGCACACCGCCGGGGATAAAAAGGGGGCCTGTAACCAGATGTGCCAAAGGCACTATAATAACTTTACTGGCAATGCCCATTGCCGCCAGCATAGCCAGAATTAAACAGTCGGCCAAGCTGAAATAATGCCTTTTAGCTTTTTTCACTGCACCACCGCCCATAAAACAAAACCGCTTTATTAATTGTTTTTGATGTTATATCCAATGCCTTTATTATACAAGATAACAGCGGAAAGTCCAGCGGCCCGCCTTTAGATTTCGGCAGCCAACAGCTCCTTTAGATCTGCAACAAATTGCTCCACCGCCGCTTCTTCGCTGGCCCAGGAAGTGATCAACCTGACCGCTGAATGTTCCTCATCGATTTTCGCCCAGACATAAAAAGAATACTGCCTCAAAAGCCGCTCAATAACTTTATTGGGCAGGATGGGGAAAATTTGGTTGGTGGGCGACTCCAGTAAAAAAGTCAAACCCGCTTCTTTTAAGGCAGCTTGGAGCCGGGCCGCCAATTTATTGGCATGCTCCGCCAGCTTGAAAAAAAGATCATCGCGGAAAAGTTCCCTGAATTGGATGCCCAAAAGGCGCCCCTTCGCCAGCAAGCCGCCCTTTTGTTTAATGTGGTAGCGAAAATCCTGCTTTAGGGCATCACTGCAGATAACTAACGCTTCACCGATGAGTGCACCGTTTTTTGTCCCCCCGATATAAAAAGCGTCCACCAGGTCGGCAAGGTCACTTAAGCTTAGGTCGTTAGCGACAGCTGTTAAGGCAGAACCAAGCCTGGCCCCATCCACAAAGAGGATTAAGCCGTATTTGCGGCAGACTTTATGCAGTGCCTTTAGTTCCGCTTTCGTGTAAATTGAACCGATTTCCGTAGAGTTCGAAATGTAAACCAGCCTGGGCAAAACCATGTGTTCATCCGTATGGAGCTTGACGGCTTTTTCAACGTCTTCCGGCAATAACTTGCCTTCTCTTTCCGGCAGGGAGATAATTTTATGGCCCGTTGCCTCAACCGCCCCCGCCTCATGCACTAAAATATGGCCTGTAGCCGGCGCAATCACGGCTTCGTGGGGCCGCAAAAATGCGGAAATGGCGATCAAGTTAGTTTGGGTCCCGCCCGGAATAAAATGAATATCGACATTAGAGCGGCCCACCGCATGTTTGATCAGTTCTTTCGCCTTTTTGGAAAATTGATCTTCCCCGTAACCTGCCGCCTGCTCCAG